>JAIDUB010000023.1 GCA_029060405.1 Duncaniella sp.
GAGTCAGTGAGATCCGTAGTCGCTTTTAAGTTTTTAAACATACTTATCGATCAACATAAAATTTTGTTTTGCACATTTGAAAAAATTTTCATTAATTTGATTTATGAAAAGAATGTCTCTGCTATTATCCTTATTTATTGTGTGCGTTTGTTTTTCGTTACACGGACAGATTGATGCCTATAATGATAAAGAAGCGCAGAAAGCTGTGGAAAAGGCCTATTCGTTGATTAAGGAAATGTATCAAGATAATGAAATATGTGTCTCGGATTCAGTTTATGATCTGGATTGGAATTACTTTGATGTTGATTCTGAAATAAACCGAAGTTTGGATGTTTATAGAGCTAATAAACATTATCAATGGTTGAAACCTCAATACTCTGATGCCTTGAAAAAAATTTTCGTCAGGGATACTTGTAATACCGCGGAATATATAGCAACATTTTCAGAACCCTACGACCGTATGATACGTTGCGATTTGCTTCCTGCTGATTTAAAAAATCGGTATTTTAGGTGCGCCTGTCATACCGGTGTTTTTATTCATATATAATGAAATTGGAGATATAAAACAGTTCTTCCAAGGAGAGCTTAATGTGGAATAAACGGTTATATTATCTTAGTTCGCCCATGCCTTGGCGGAGGATTTCGGGGGAGGAGGAGTCGGTGAGGTCGACTACGGTGGAGACTTCAGTGCCGCCGTCGTCACCGTCGATTACAATGTCGATTTCGGGCGCTGCTTCGAGGGCTATGGCTTGCGGGTCGACGGGATAATTGCCGTCGTCATCGGTGGGAACGGTAGTCGACAGTATCGGATGGCCGAGCGCTTGGGTGATCGCGCGGGCTATGGAGTTGTCGGGGATGCGGACTCCAACCGTACGCCGCCCTTTGAATGCTTTGGGCAGAGTGGTTGCGGCCGGAAGTATGAAAGTGAACGGACCGGGCAGATTGGCTTTAAGCACGTGGAATGCATTATTGTCGATGCGGGCATATTCAGCTGCCATAGAGAGGTCGGCGGCGATGACCGATAGGGTGTTTTTATCGGGATTCAGCCCCTTGATACGGCACACTTTCTCGATGGCGCGGCTGTTGAGCGCATCGCAGCCGATGGCGTAGACCGTGTCGGTAGGATAGATTATGACGCCGCCTTCGCGCAGCGTAGTGACTACTTCATCAAGGTAGCGGTCGTTGATGCTCGATGGATACATCCTGAGGATTTTCATGGCAGTGGGGGAGATGAGTTATTTTGCTAATGGGAGTTCGATGCGGAATGTAGTGCCCTGACCGGGAACGGAAGATTTCACGAATATGCGGCCGCCGTGATATTCGGCCACAATGCGTCGGGCGAGTGCGAGGCCGAGACCCCAGCCACGCTTCTTGGTGGTGTAGCCGGGATTGAACACCGTGTCGAAATTGCGGCTCTGGATACCTTTGCCCGTATCGCTCACTTCCACAAATGCCCGCGACTTGTCTATGCCCGTGATAATGTGTATCGAGCCCGAGCCTTCCATGGCATCGACGGCATTCTTGATGAGATTTTCAAGCACCCATTCCATGAGCGGACGCGACAGGCTTACGTCGATAGTACCGTGATACAGATCGGTAGTGAGGCGGATTCGGCTCGATATGCGGGTCATCATGTAGGAAGCCGACGACTCAACGACTTCGTTGAGATTTTCCTGCTCCATCTGCGGACGCGAACCTATCTTGGAGAATCGTGATGCAATGGTCGACAGTCGCTTCACATCCTTGTCCATTTCCGAAACCACGTCTTTGTCGACTCCCATTCCTTCGAGCAACTCCATCCACGCCATCAACGATGAGATGGGGGTGCCGAGCTGATGGGCTGTCTCTTTGGAAAGACCCACCCACACTTTGTTTTGCTCGGCGCGCTTGGTCGACGATACGGCATAGTACACTATGAGCACGAATGCAAGAAGCACTATCACCTGAATATATGGGTACAGACTCAGGCTCTTGAGCAGCTTTGAGTCTTCGTAATAGAGATGCTGGCAGTTGGTGGGGGTGATGATGATGTTGATGACATTGGGCGTGTGGCGGAGCCGGTCGAGTTTCCCCATGAGGAAAGCATAGTTGATGTCGCTCAGGTAGGTGTAGGGCATCGTGGAGTCGAGCGGCTCGGGCAGATCGAAATTGCGGTGGTTGAGGATATTGCCCTCGTCGTCGGTGAGCAGTACGGGTATGCTGCGGTTTTCCTCGATGATATTAAGGAGAAAATCGATGTTGCCCGAGGGGGTATCGTCGGGAGCGTCGGCCGAGGTGAGATTAATGATTTCCTTCGTTGCGTCGGCCCATATCTGCATGCGGGCGCGCTCCTGCTCCGAAAGATCCTTCACCAGAAGATTGGAATAATACAGAAAACCGGCCACCACCGCAGCCGAGACCACGATGAATATGATGAAGCCATAGCGGCGGAGTTCATAGATATTCCTGTTCATGACTGCAAAGTTAACACAATTAAAGCATTTTTAGCGTAATGTGATGCGACAAAATGCCGGCCCGTGTGTTATAATAGTGTAATTTATGAAGAAGAGCTTCAAAACACATAACAGGAACGCATTTATAATAGACAATGTAGTTTTTGCATCCCTCGTCCTAAGGGTCGAGTTGTGAAACCGGGCTCTTAGGCTCTCATAAATAAATAGTTGAAACGTGAGGAGGCGTTATCTCTGAGGAGATAACGCCTTTTCACATTTATGTATGTCGCTCTGAGTGTCAGAGTTCCTTGCGGATGTCGTCGATCATGCGGGCATATTCCTCGTCGGAGAGATACACTTCGCCGGGATTCATGCGGAAAGTGCCGCCGTAGTCGGGTCCGTCCACATACTTGGGCGCGAGGTGGAAGTGAAGATGAGAGAGCTTGTCGGAATAGGCGCCGTAGTTGATTTTCTCGGGATTGAACACTTTCTGCATCGCGCGGGTCACGCGGGCAACGTCGTCCATGAAGGCATGGAGCTCTTCGGGCGAAAGTTCGTTGAGGTCGTTGACATGACCGTTGTAGGCCACGAGGCAGCGGCCGCGGTAGGTCTGCTCCTTGAAGAGGAAAGCGCGCGATACACTCAGCGGAGCTATCTCGATCATGAGATTGTGGAGAGTGTCGTTGTTGGTGCAGTAAAGGCAATCTTTGGGATCACTTTTCATGGTGGTTGTAAATTATATGGTTAGACAAATATGTTATGACTCGGTTTAAGCTCCTGCTGTAGCTATGTAGAGGCGCGAAGTGTCGAAATACTTGCGCGCCAGCGCGGCCAGACGCTCAGCCGACAGATTGAGCACCGCCTCCTGCTGCTGCGCGAAATATCCGGCCGGAGCGCCGGCGAGTATCGACGAGCGGTGATGATCCATGATTGTAAAAGGTGTGTCGATCATCGCGGCGAGATTTGACAGCGAGATGCGGCGCAGGCGGTCGATTTCATCGGCGGTATACGACGATTCATCTTTCATGCGCTCCATCTCGGCGATGGTCTCGGTGATGAGCGGCTCCACATATGCCGCGTCGGCCTCAGCCGATACCGACATATATGCCTGATGAGGATATCCGATTGTGACGGCATTTATACCATAGGTATAGCCCTTGTCCTCGCGCACGTTGAGCATGAGGCGGCTGCCGAAATATCCGCCGAGAGCGAGCACGAGTAGCCTCAGCATCACGAAATCGGGATTTTCCCTGCCGGGTAGCAGCAGTCCCATCCTCACCGCGCTCTGCTGCGACTGCGGCATGGGGATGTGGATGCGATGCCCGGCGACGGGATTGAATTCAGGTACGGTAACCGTCTTTTCACGTCCTGTCGAGGGAATTCTCTCGAGCATTTCTGTCACAGCCGCTACGGTAGCGTCACTAAGCTTGCCCGAAAGAAACACGCTCAGATTAGCCGGCGTAAGGAGCGAACGGTAGTAATCGACAAGTTGCCCGGATGTAACGGAATCGAGGTGTGCGGGATCTGTTTCACGCTGCAACGGATGACCGGCACCATATACCATGGACCTGAGCGCCGCTCCCGCATTCCACGCCGTAGTGGAATGCTCCACTCCGAGGGCGGCTGCGGTGCGCTGCGCCATCCGGCGCAACCGCGATTCGTCAAAAGCGGGTGCCGAGATTATGTCACCCGCTACGGGGATGATCTCGTCCACATTATTATTAAGCGCATTTATGGTAAGGTTCATGGTGCGGATACCCATGTCGGCATTGATCCATGCGCCTCGGTAATCGATGAAGTCGGCAATCGCTTCGGCATTCATGTCACGCGTACCTTCGATCCACAGCGGAGCGAGCAGCGCGCCTGTCTCGGGCGACGGCTGAGTCACAAGGCCGCCTGCAAGAGATATGGAAATGCGCGTGGCCGGGGCATCGCCGCCGCTGTAGCTGTAGAGGGTGGCACCTGAAGGCAATACCGTAACTTCGGGTTCGGGCATGGTCAGCAGCGGCATGGGCTGGATTTCAGGGGGAACTGTGCGGTCAGGTTTCATATTCAGGTTCAGTCAAATATCTTGTCCCAGTCTTTCCACACAGCCTCGTAGCCCAATGCACGAATCTCGGCTGCAACGGCCTGCGGCGAGCGGGAGTCCGACACTTCAAATTGCTCCAGAGCATCGGGAGTCGACACATAGCCGCCCGGCTCGGTCTTGCTGCCGGCGCTCATGGAGGTGACACCGAGTTTCATCATGTTGGCACGGAACCGTGGATTCTCGCGGGTAGAGTAGGAGATATCTACGTCGTGGTCAAAGATACGGAATGCAAATGTAAGTTGGGCGAGTTCCTTATCGGTCATCACCACTTTAGGCTGGTATCCGCCCTCGGCCGGACACATGCGCGGGAAATTGATGCTGTAGCGGGTTTTCCAGTAATTGCGGCGCAGATAGCGCAGATGGCGTGCCATCATCGTCACGTCGGTGCGCCAGTCCTCGAGACCTATGAGCACTCCCATGCCTATCTTGTGCACCCCGGCCTGTCCCATGCGGTCAAAGCCGTTGACGCGCCAGTCGAAAATCGACTTCATGCCCTGCGGATGATACTTCTTATAGTTGGCCTCGTTGTAGGTCTCCTGAAAGCACACCACACCGTTGAGCCCGCTTTCGGTGAGGCGGCGGTAGCTCTCGGTTTTCATAGGCATCACCTCGATGGTGAGGTTGTTGAAATACGGACGAGCCGTGCGGAGCACCTTTTCAAGATAATCCACTCCGTTGATCGACGGGAATTCGCCAGACACTATGAGCAGATTTTCAAAAGGCCCGAGGCGGCGTATGGCCTCACACTCGGCCTTTACCTGATCGAGAGTGAGGGTGACGCGGTTGATGGGATTACTGTGGTTGAAGCCGCAATATACACAGTGGTTGGTGCAGGCGTTTGACACATACATGGGGATGTACAGCGAAATCGTCTTGCCGAAACGCTCAAGAGTGTAGCGGTGACTGAGCTGAGCCATCTTCTCGAGATAGGGCACCGCTGCCGGCGATATGAGCGCCATGAAGTCGCGAATGTCAAGATGCTCCTTTGTTAGTGCAGCCTCGACATCACGCGCCGTCATCGCCATAATCTGCCGCGTGGTGGTGTCCCAGTCATATTTTTTTAATTCTTCCGAAAACATAGGCATAAATCAGCGTGCACAGTCGTCAACAAGCTGGCGGGTTATGCGCATGGCGCAGAAATTGGGTCCGCACATGGTACAGAAATGATCGTCGCCTTCGTGGCTCTCCACATAATAGCGGCGCGCAAGTTCGGGGTCAAGCGACAGGTTGAACTGGTCTTTCCAGCGGAATTCAAATCGAGCTTTGCTCATCGCGTTGTCGCGTATGTCGGCGCCGGGGAAACCCTTGGCAAGGTCGGCGGCATGGGCAGCGATCTTATAGGTAATCACGCCCGTGCGCACATCTTCGAGGGTAGGCAGCGCAAGGTGTTCCTTGGGCGTGACATAGCATATCATAGCCGTGCCCATCCATGCGATCTGCGCGGCACCGATTGCCGAAGTGATGTGGTCGTAGCCGGGTGCAATGTCGGTAGTGAGCGGGCCGAGGGTATAGAACGGAGCATGGTGGCACTTGTCGATCTGCCGGTCCATATTCTCGCGGATCTTGTGCATGGGTACATGACCGGGACCTTCTATCAGCACCTGCACGCCGTGACGCCATGCTATCTCGGTAAGTTGGCCGAGTACGTCAAGCTCAAGGAACTGAGAGCGGTCGTTGGCGTCGTGGATCGATCCGGGACGCAATCCGTCGCCGAGCGATACGGCCACATCATATTGCGCGAGAATTTCGCATATTTCATCGAAATGAGTGTAGAGGAAATTTTCTTCATCGTGAAGCACAGCCCAGCGCGTCATTATTGATCCGCCGCGTGACACTATGCCGGTAAGGCGCTCCTGTACCATTTCGGCGTGGGCTTTAAGCGCGCCGGCATGAATGGTGAAATAGTCCACTCCCTGCTCGGCCTGCTCAATGAGGGTGTCGCGGTAGATTTCCCACGTGAGGGCGTTGACATCGCCGTTGACCTTTTCAAGAGCCTGATACACAGGAACAGTGCCAACGGGTACGGGACAGTTGCGTATGATCCATTCGCGCGTCTCGTGGATATTGTCGCCTGTAGAGAGGTCCATCAGTGTGTCACCACCCCAGTAGCAGCTCCACACGGCTTTTTTCACTTCCTCCTCGATGCCCGACGACAGAGCCGAGTTGCCGATGTTGGTGTTGAGTTTCACGCGGAAAGCGCTGCCTATGATCATAGGTTCGGCTTCAGGGTGATTGATATTGGCCGGAAGCACGGCGCGACCTTCGGCAATTTCATTGCGCACGAATTCGGGTGTGATATGGCTTTCGATTCCGAGGGCGGCAAGCTGGCCGTTCTCACGTATAGCCACATATTCCATCTCGGGTGTTATCACACCGCGGCGTGCCAGATCCATCTGAGTGATCTTGCACCCTTTCTTGGCGCGGCGGGGCGCATAGCGCGATGCAAAGCGGATGGAATCAAGCGACCGGTCGTTTTCGCGGGCACGGCCGTAATCGGAGTTGATTGCCGGAAGTTGCTCGATGTCATCGCGACGGGCTGTCCATTCTTCCCTTATGCGGGGAATTCCGGCGTTTATGTTAATGTCTACGGCAGGGTCGGTATATACACCGCTCGTGTCGTAGAGATACACGGGCTCGTTGGGGGTCATTGTCTTCTCACCGTCAGGCGACACTGTGACAGTGGGGGTGAGATTGACACGGCGCATCGCTACCCTTACGGGATGGGTCTTGCCGTCAATATATATTTTTTCGCTCCCGGGATAGGAGTTTACGTCGATGTTAGCTATTTCCATGGTGAACTGATGATTGCGTAATTATAAATCAAGAAATGAAGTGAGGGGGCTTGATGCTACAGCCGAGTCGGATACGGTGCCGAGTCCGGCAAGGTAGGCCTTGCGACCTGCCTCGACAGCCAATCGGAATGCAACGGCCATCTCCACAGGATCGCCGGCGACCGCTATGGCGGTATTGACCAGTACGGCGTCAGCGCCTATTTCCATAGCGTCGGCTGCATGGGAGGGCGCACCGAGGCCGGCATCGATTACCACAGGCACGCGGCTTTCGGCTATTATTATCTCGAGCAGGTCGCGGGTCTTGAGTCCCTTGTTAGTGCCGATAGGAGCGCCAAGAGGCATCACGGCTGCCGTGCCAGCTTCTTCAAGTCGCTTGCACAGAACGGGGTCGGCCTGAATGTAGGGAAGCACAATGAATCCTTCACGGGCAAGTACCTCGGTGGCCTTGAGTGTCTCCACCGGATCAGGAAGCAGATACTTGGGATCGGGATGTATTTCGAGCTTTATGAAATTTGTGCCGAAACAGTCACGCGCCAGTTTGGCGGCAAGCACGGCTTCCTCGGCGTTGCGAACACCTGAAGTGTTGGGGAGAAACTGCACGTGGTCGCGGTTGATATGACTCAGCATATCGTCCTCCTCCTCGCGCTCCATATCGATGCGCTTCATCGCAACAGTGATCATTTCCGAGCCCGATGCTATGATGGAGCGGAGCATCAGCTCGTTGGACGAGAATTTTCCCGTCCCTACGAAAAGGCGTGATGTGAAATCACGGCCTCCGATTGAAAGAATATCGTTCATTTATTTATATGAAAAGGTTTATTGCGTGATACGTGGATTTATTTCTGCAAGCAAGTGCATGACGTTGCGGGTGTATTCCACCGGATCGGGTGAATTGATAATAGCCCCGCTCATCGCTATGCCGTTGACACCTGTGGCGAGTACAGGCCGTATGTCATCGATGGTGATGCCGCCTATAGCCACTATGGGGAGTCTGTTGGCTCCGGCAGAAGCCTCAGCCACTACGGCTCTGTATCCGTCAAGCCCGAGGACGGGTGAAAGACGTTGCTTGGTGGTGGTGTGGCGGAAAGGTCCGAGGCCTACGTAGTCCACGTCGAGTCCGCGCAGCGAAAGTATGTCGGCCGCGGTGTTGGCCGTGCAGCCTATTATTGCTTCGGCGCCCATCAGTTCGCGTGCCTGAGCAGGGGGCATGTCGTCCTTGCCGAGATGTACGCCATGCACGTGGAGCTTTATGGCGAGATCTACCCTGTCGTCGAATACCAGAAACGTATTAGATTCCCTGCACAGCGGAATCACCTCATTGGCTACCTCAATGAATTCCTCATCAGAGGCATCCTTAAGTCGCAACTGCACCCATCGGCAGCCGCCTTCGATTACCATCTGCACTTCTTCGGCTATGGAATATTTTTCTGACGGATGTGTTATAAACTGAAGCATCGGTAAGATTTTTTGAAATTATATAAGTCGTGGTGCCATGCGAGAGCGCCCATCACCGCATATCCGGCAAACGGGAGGCACGACACTTCACTGATATTTTCACTGTTGATACCCCCGAGTGCGATTACGTCGACCCGGCTATCGGAAAGCTGCTCCAGTTGGGCCGGGGTGAAAGCCCGCAGGTAGCCCGGCTTGGAAATGCTGTCGAAAATCGGACTGAGGGTTACATATCTGTGCGGGCCGGCGTGCATCACTTCGCTGATGGCGTGGCATGAAGCCGTTACCGCACCTGTGTACCACCCGGGAGCGGATGGGTTGCGCGAGTTAAGATGCAGGGCTGCGATATTGAAATCGCGGGCAATGTCGAAATGGTCGTGAATCACGATTTTTGCTGCCATATCCTCAGGAATGCCGCGAAGTATCGAAGCGATATCGGCTTGCGACAGACCCGGGTGACGCAAATGTACGTAATCCCATCCGTCATCGAGCAGCATGGCGATGCGTCTCGCCTCGTCGGGGGCGGGTTCGGGCATGGTGAAAGCTATTCGGAGCATGGATGCAGACCTCATGGCGATTAAACAGATACGTGACCGAAGTGGAATACGGAAGCGACGTGGCCTACAGGAGATTGCGTGTAAGGAAGTTCACGCAAAGCGGGCGTTGACATGATTCCTCCGGCGGCATTATCCGCATCAGGTTAAAGGGTATTGATCTCAGCTTCGGCACGACGGTGCTCCGGCACCCCTTCTGTCACAATGGCAAAGGTACGAAATAACCCCGTCAGGTGCAAATTTTTTACGAAGATTCAATATCGAATACACGGCTCTTTCATTTAAGATTTGCACGCAAACTCAAAGATAGTGCTATTTTATAGAGGGAAGTATATAGTCCCAAGATAAGGTTAATTATTTGATTATAAGAAAAATAAGTGCAATAAAAATTTGGTTAAGTGGAGAATTATTCGTAACTTTAATAGGTGAAAATCAAACAGTTATGAATAAAACG
>JAIDUB010000024.1:0-13258 GCA_029060405.1 Duncaniella sp.
CCCCGGGGGGGGGCCGGGGTATAGATAGGGTAATCAGTTGGCGGCGCCTTCGCTGGTTTCGCGGTGATCGGGGGTGGTGACGGGTGCGGGGTTGTCGGCTGTGGCTGCTTCGAGTTTTTTCATCTGTGAGAAGATGAAGGCTGCGGAGAGGAGGCAGAGGGCGATGAGGATCGTCCATATGGTCCACACGGGGATTTTGCCCCAGAGGAGCATGGGGATGGATACGAGGTAGTTGCCGACGGCTGTTGCGGCGAACCATCCGCCCATCATGGCGCCTTTGAGTTTCGGTGGGGCTACTTTGCTGACGAAGGAGATGCCCATGGGCGAGAGGAGGAGTTCGGCGAATGTGAGGAGGAGGTAGGTGGTGATGAGCCAGTTGGTTGATACTTCGCCGTTGGTGCCGACGAGTGAGAGTGAGCCGAATACCATGACGAGGTAGGCTATGCCTGCCACGATCATTCCGTAGCCGATTTTGCGGGGTGCGGAGGGTTCTTTTTGTCGTTTATTGAGCCATCCGAAGAGGGCAAGTGAGAAGGGTGTGAGTGCTACGACGAAGAATGGGTTGAATTGCTGGTAGGCTGCGGGGTCGATGTCGGTGAGGGTGGCGGGCATGATGGTGGTGAATATCCAGATTACGATGGCGGCGCATGCTGCGAGGATGGCTCCGCAGGTGAGTCGGGAGCGTGTGGTTGTGGACTGAATGAGTCCGAAAAGGGCATAGACTCCGGCTGCTATTGCGGCGAGTGCGCCGAGGTTGAAGCCTATGCGGGTCCATGATGAGGATGTGGAGGCGGTGCAGCTTTTGGCGAATTCGGTGAGGGTCTGTCCGTTTTGATGGAATACCATCCAGAAGAAGATTACTACGGCGAAGACGAGGAGGAGGGCTACGACGCGTTGACGGGTCTGCTCGGGGGTGAGCTCGGGCTCGGCGGGTGTGTTGGCGGCTTTTTTGCCGGTGTCGTCTTTGCGGGGGGCGTCAGTGATGATGTGCCGGTAGGTCTTGCGGCCGAGGGTGTAGATCAGGAAGCTGATGATGAGTGACGCGCAGGCGAGTGAGAATGCGTAGGTGCAGCCGGTGGAGAAGGCTGAGATGTATCCGTCGGCAAATTGGGTGAGGGTGGTGAAAGGGGCTGTGCATGCGTCGGCGAAGTTGTGAAGGTAGCCTGTGAGCCATGATGCGAGGTCGGTGCCGGGTTGCATGCCGTTTTTGACGGCGAAGTCGGTCATGCTTTTTATTGTCTCGGGGTCGGCGGGCATGCGGGTGAAGCCGTCGGTGTCGAGGCACCAGTTGCTGACGGTGGCTGCCATGGCGTTGTTGGATAGGTAACCTGCGTGATTGAGCGCCATGTTTTTAAGGGCTATCGCTGCTCCGGGGGCAAACATGGAGCCGAGGTTGATGGCCATGTAGAAGAGCGAGAATGCCGAGTCACGACGGGATGAGTAGCGGGGGTCGTTGTACAGGTCGCCCACCATTACCTGCAGGTTGCCTTTGAACAGTCCGGTGCCTGTGGCTATGAGCAGCAGGGCGGCGAGGAGTATCATGAATGAGGTGTTGGAACGGACGGGGGTGGGCGCTGACATGAGAGCGTAGCCTACGAACATTACGGCTATGCCTGCGAGAACGCATTTGTTGAAGCTCCACCGGTCGGCGAGCCATCCGCCGAGTACGGGCATGAAGTATACGAGGGCCAGAAAGATTGAGTAGATCTGACCGGTCCATGTGGCATCGAAGCCGAATTTTGCCTGAAGGAAGAAGAGGAAGATGGCCAGCATGGTGTAGTAGCCGAATCGTTCTCCTGTATTGGCGAGGGCGAGGACATATAGTCCGGCTGGTTGATTTTTAAACATATGATGACTGGTTTATGGGTTTTCGTGGAGCTAAGATACGAAAAAAACGGGAATGGCGGTGTGGTCAGGCCGTTTTCCCGTTAAATTTTTTCAAAAAAAATGGGGTGCTTTTTTATTTCTGCTCGTTTTTGGCTTTGAAGGCGAGAGCATACATGCGCATCTGCTTTATCATTGCCAGCAGGCCGTTGGAGCGTGTGGGCGACAGGTGCTGCGACAGGCCTATGTCGTCGATGAAATGCAGCGGTGTGTCGAGGATTTCGTCGGGGGTGTGGTTGTTGAGCACCGAAATCAGGAGCGAGATTATGCCTTTTACGATTATGGCGTCGGAGTCGGCTGTGAACGACAGGGTACCGTCGGGGTTTTGCTTGGCGTCGAGCCACACGCGGCTCTGGCATCCTTCGATGATGCGGTCGGGGGTCTTGAGCTTTTCGTCGATGGGGGGGAGTGAGTTGCCGAGATCTATGATCATGGCATACCGGTCCATCCAGTCGTCGACTTCGGAAAATTCTTCTACTATTTGGTCCTGAGCCTGATTGATGGTCATTATTTTTCGAGTTGAATGAGGTTGAGTACTGTCTGGCCTACGGCGTTGAGCGACGATTTGTCGATGTTCTGGATGTTGTCGTTGTTGCGGTGCCACGTAGGGGGGAAGGAGCGTGTCTCTTCGTTGCGCGACTCTATGATGTCGATAGCGGGTATGCCGATGCGGTTGACGTAGACGTGGCAGTCGATGATGTTGCCGCCGGTGGAGTTGATGAACCGGTCGGCGAAACCGCTGCGCTCGGCCACTGACCATACTTTGTCGACGATGCCTGACGCTATCTGGTCAGAGTAGTATTCGCGATGGAAGCGGGCATTGACGCCGCCAACCATGTCGAGCACCACGCAGTAGCGGGGCTTGTTTTCGTCGGTGTAGGGGGTGTGGCGCACCCAGTATTGTGTTCCGAGACACCATGATTCGTCGTTGGTGGAAAATCCTTCGCTCGTGCCGTAATCTTCGGCGTCGACAAAGAGCATGTCCACACCGATATTTTCGGGGGGATTCATACGCAGCTGGCGTGCGATCTCGAGCAATACGGCCACGCCGCTGGCGCCGTCGTTGGCACCGGGCACGGGCACGGGCACTTTGGCCGGATCTGATTCATTGTCGCTCCACGGGCGTGTATCGTAGTGGGCGAGTAGCAGGATACGGTTGTTACAGCCGGGGTTGAACGAGCCGAGGATGTTGCATATGGGCAGGCGGTCGCCATTGAAGGCCTTTACCTCGGCGCGCTGCACGGTCACCACGGCGCTGTCGGCCGTAAGAGCGTCGATGATGTATTGCTGGCAGGCGGTGTTGCCTTCCGAACCCGAAACGCGGGGGCCCAACTTGATCTGGTTGCGGATATGGGAATAAGCCGAGTCGGCGCTGAATACGCGGACAGGCTTGATGAAATTGGTCGCAGCCGCCCCGGCGGCATCAGAGCCCGATGCGCATCGGTTGCAGCTTGCCGTGACAGCCAAGGCAAGACAAGAAATAACAGCAATGGAGATGCGCCTGAATTGTTTCATGAGAAATGGTTATGGTTAATGTTTGGCAAAGTTACAATATTGTTACAAGTCTGCAAACTAATTAACATTCATTAACCATTAGCGAGCCGGAGAAAAAAATAATCGCGAGTCGGGGGAGACTCGCGATTGAAATTGCTTTTGACTTTTGCTTTGGTCGGGGTGACTAGACTCGAACTAGCGACCTCACGCCCCCCAGACGCGTACTCTAACCAACTGAGCTACACCCCGAGATTCCGGTTGCCAATCGGCCTTACCTGAGCGGGAAGGCTGAACTTCCGTTGGTGGAAGCGGCTCGTGATTGAGCCTTGGATTACCGTTCTGCCTCAAAAGCGATGCAAAGGTATAGACTTTTTTTATACCGTGCAAGAATCGCGCGGTGATTTAACTGATTTTAACTAATGAGGCCGAAGAAATCAGGAGGAAGTGCCGGTATCCCCCTAAAACCTACAACCTAATCCCTAAAACCTAACCCCTACAACCTAACCCCTAAAACCTAACCCCTAAAACCTAACCCCTAAAACCTACTCCCTAATACACAGCCCGGGGATCGCGAGGAGGCGGGAGGTGATTTCGGGGAGGATGTCGAGTGGCAGCGAGATGGTGAGCAGAGTGGTGTTGTCAAACTGCTGATCGACTATCGTTATGCCCCGCGATTTTATGAGCTGCATGGCGGCATTGATCGATTGGTAGGGGAGTGACAGTGTCAGTGTTGTGGTCTCGTGACGTTCCACAACAGTAGCCTCGGCTATGGCGAGGCGGGCAGCTTCGCGGTAGGCTGCGATGAGTCCCGACGTGCCGAGCTTGATGCCGCCGAAGTAGCGGACCACGACTATAAGTATATCGGTGAGGCCGGCTGAATTGATCTGGCCGAGTATCGGTTTGCCGGCGGTGCCGGAAGGTTCGCCGTTGTCGGTCGAGAGGAATGTGGTGCGGTCAGCGCCGATCATGTAGGCCCAGCATACGTGGCGCGCGTCGTGGTATTCGTTGGTGTAGCGCGATATAATCTCGCGTGCCTGCTCGGGAGAGTTAACGGGTATGGCAAAAGCGATGAAGCGGCTCATCTTTTCCCGATAAACCGCTTGTGAAGTATCAGTTATTGTAAGGTATGAGGCCATCAGATGATGAGCATTGCATCGCCGTAGACACCGAAACGGTATCCTTCCTCGATAGCAACCTCATAGGCGTGCATCACGTGCTCGTAGCCTCCGAAAGCAGCCACCATCATGAGCATGGTGGAGTAGGGAAGGTGGAAATTGGACACCAGCGCGTCGGTGACGGTGAAGTCATAGGGCGGGAATATGAACTTGTTGGTCCAGCCGGTATAGGTCTTCATGTGGCCGCCTACCGATACGGCCGACGAAATGGCGCGGAGTACCGAAGTACCGATGGCGCATACGCGGTGATGGTCGTCCTTGGTGCGGTTGACGAGGTCTACCAGAGCCTGATCGGCCACCATTTCCTCAGCATCCATGCGATGCTTGGTGAGATCCTCGACATCAATTTCACGATAATTGCCCAGTCCGGAGTGGATGGTGATGAATCCTTGGTTGACGCCCTTGATCTCAAGACGCTTGAGCAACTCGCGCGAGAAGTGGAAACCTGCGGCCGGAGCCACCACGGCACCCTCCTTGGAGGCGTAGATTGTCTGATACAGCTCGGCATCCTCGGCTGTGACGGGGCGGGTGATATAGGGGGGGAGGGGAGTGGTACCCATGCCGAAAAGCGTGGCCTTGAACTCATCGTGGGGGCCATCGTAGAGAAAGCGCAGGGTGCGGCCGCGCGAGGTGGTGTTGTCGATCACCTCGGCCACGAGCGACTCATCTTCACCGAAATATAGCTTGTTGCCGATGCGGATTTTGCGGGCGGGCTCCACGAGCACGTCCCAAAGCTTGTGCTCGGCGTTGAGCTCGCGCAGCAGAAACACTTCGATGCGGGCGCCGGTCTTTTCCTTGTTGCCGTCGAGGCGGGCGGGGAAAACCTTGGTGTCGTTAAACACCATCAGGTCGCCGTCGTCGAAGAAATTGATGATATCCTTGAAAATGCAGTGCTGAATCGAGCCGTCGCGGCGGTTTACAACCATAAGGCGGCACTGATCGCGCTCGGGGGTGGGGTGCTGAGCTATGAGATTGTCGGGGAGACGAAATTTGAAATTTGAGAGTTTCATTATCTGACTATTGTGGCAATTATGAAAATTGAGACGAATTGGAATCTTCAGGAAGAGTTACGGGAGAGTTGCGTATCAGTTCCACGGCCTGATCAATCGACAGGCATCGGTCGACCGATACGTCGCCCACGCGGGTGCGTCTGAGAGCGGTGAGGTGAGCTCCCGAGCCGAGAGCCTCGCCTATGTCGCGGGCGAGAGCGCGGATGTAAGTGCCCTTTGAGCATACAATCCGCAGCGTGAGCAGCATTTCGCCGGGGTCAAACGCCAGCACTTCGATCAGGTCTATCACGAGAGTCTTGGGCTTGAGGTTTACCTCATGACCCTTGCGTGCCATCTTGTAGGCGCGGGCACCGTCGACCTTGCAGGCCGAGAATGCCGGCGGAGTCTGCATGATGGTGCCTACAAACCGGGGTATTGTCGAGTCGATCAGTTGGCGGGTGATATGAGCCGTGGGGTGAGTGGCGTCAATCTCGGTCTCGAGGTCAAACGACGGCGTGGTGGCGCCGAGCTTTATGGTCGCCACATATTCCTTGACACCGGCCTGCAGCTGCTCGATGAGCTTGGTGGAGCGGCCTGTAACTATGATCATCACGCCGGTGGCCAGAGGGTCGAGCGTGCCGGCATGTCCCACCTTGAGCTTGCGGGTGTGCATGCGGTGGAGTATCACGCCGCGCAGTCGCTTTACGGCGTCAAACGAAGTCCAGCCATAGGGCTTGTCGATGTAGAATGTTTCTCCGGTTATGAAATCCATACGGGGAAATTACCAGATAAGACAAAGTAAGCCGGCGGCCGCGCAATATACGGCAAACCACACGAGCTTGCCTTTCTTGACGATCTCGAGCATCCACTTGCAGGCGATGCATCCCACGATAAACGAAGCGAGGAAGCCGGTAAGCATAGCTACGGGGCTCACGGCTGCAGCTGTGGCTGCATCGGCCAGCAGCATATCCTTCATGTCGAGCAATCCCTCGCCGAGAATGGGGATGATAACCATGAGGAATGAGAAATTGGCCACCTTGGCGCGATTGTCGCCGAGCATGATACCGGTGGCTATGGTAGTGCCTGAGCGGGAAAGGCCGGGAAGTACGGCTACGGCCTGCGCGCATCCTATTATGAAGGCGTCGAGCCACGATATATCGCGTCCGCGGTAGGCCTGCGGGCGAGAAAGATCCTCGCGGGTGCGGGTGAAGTAGGCGAAGCAGAGCAAAGCCGCCGTGACTATGAGACATACACCCACCACGGTAAGGTTACCGTCGAAAAGCTCCGAGATCTGATCTTTGAAACATACACCCACTATGCCCACGGGTATGCACGAAAGCAGAATCTTGCACACATAATAGAAATTGTCGTCGAACCTGAGGGTGAAAAAAGACTTGGCAAGCGGCCAGAACTCACGCCAGAGCACCACGATGGTGGAGAGCACGGTGGCAACATGGAGCAGCACGCTGAACTCAAGCGAAGCATCGGGGTCGATGTCAAGACCCAGTATCTGTTTCATTATCTCGAGGTGACCGCTCGACGAGATGGGGAGATATTCGGCAAGACCCTGAACGATGCCGAGTATAAGGGCGTCAATCCAATCCATTATTTATCTGATGATTTTTTACGGGGTGAATACATTATGGCGAATCCCATGAATATGAAGCCGAGGAAAGCTATGGTAGGACCTACCACGGTGCGACGCACCGAGAAGATACTGTCGTCGAAATTGTCAACTGTGGTCGACGAGCCGAGCATGAGCAGAAACCCTATTACGATAGCGGCGCCGGCTACTGTCATGAGAATGAAATTGGAGCGGGTGAGAGGCATGGATGACGACTCCTCCCTGATGAGTTCACCGCGCTTGGGAGCGGATGATGGTGATGAATATTTTTTTGCCATTTCTAAAAGATTAATGGAACATTTCGTCGTAGGACTGACGCAGATACTTGTTGGTCGCCAGCAGCGCTGCGATCAGGCATATTATGATACCGCCGGCTATGGTGGCTACCACGGTGACGGCATAGGCAAGCGGCGATATAAACTCAACCATGCGCGGCTCGAGACTGTGGCAGTAGACGAGAATGCCGGTCAGAAGCACCGATGCTATCAAACCCGCAAGCAAGCCGTTGACGATATTTGCCGTAAGAAACGGCCGGCGGATGAACCCGGCGGTAGCTCCCACCAGACGCATGGTGTGGATATCAAACCGCCGCGCGTAGATAAACAGTCTCACGGTATTGGATATCAACACATATGAGATTATGAGCAGGGCGGCCGCCACTATGGCGAGGATGAGACTGAGTGAATGGAATGTGGCGTTGAGCTCGGTGGCGACCGTGGTGTGGGGGACTATCTCGTCGATTTCCGCTATGGAGGCGAGAGGCGCCGTGATGATTTCGATAGAATCAACCGAGGCATATCCGGCGGAAACATTTACCTCAAACTCCGGCGAAAACGGATTGCCACCGGCCAGTATCTCGATATCTTCACCGAGGTCGAGTTGCCAGCGCTCGAGCACTTTCTGAGCCGAGCTGTACTCGATGCGCGATATACCGGGCGACGACTGCAGGGCGCGGCGCACGGCATCGGTCTGCGACGCGGTGATATCGCTGCGGAGTATCACGGTAAATCCCACCGATTCGCGCACGGCGTCGGAGAAATTGCGCATCACGATCCCGGCCATCGCGGCGATGGAGGCGATAAGCAGCACGAGCGCCACCGAGGCAGTGGCGGTGAGTCGGGTGCTGAGCAGCGGGATTACATTGTGGCGCTTTCGGGTCATGGGACTGCAAAATTACAATATTTTAAAGGCGATGTCAAGTGAATTATTGAAAAAAATTAAGCAACATATTGTAGGAACGCTCCCGAGTGTGCTATTCTTTAACCACAGAAGTATACTTCACCAGCCGCGCAGGTGAAAGCATAATAGGAGGCTGTGTCAAAAATCAAATGGCGCCCGTGGGCGCCGACTTACTCGTAACCGGCGCCGCCGTAGCTATGCGGAGGCGTCGCCGGCTATTGATCACTCAACTTTGGCGTCCGCGAGGACGCCGATTGTATAACTTGTTGATATGCTTTTTTTCGGCGGCCTATCGGGCGCCTTTTGGATCATTTCCATTTACCCGGGGCGCCTCCGCATAGCTACGGCGACCCGGGTTACGAAAAAGTCAGCGTCCTGTGGACGCTTGTACCCGTTTTGAAATTAGTCTATTTTGACACAGTCTCTCAAATTATACCCCCCAAAATAATGCACGCGCGGGAGCGTGTGCAAGTAGTGATGATCAGAAGCCCCTATTGTCGTTGCGATACTCGCACACGCTCCTGCGCGTGCGGAATATATAAGTCATTTGTTTCGTGGGGTTTCGGCTGTGGCTCAACCCCACGCCATTATATAGACACCTGCGCTGCAGGTGACTTGTGTGGGTAAAGAATAGCTCACTCGGGAGCGTCCGGTGGTGGAATTTGTGATTGCGAAATTACCATTTTGCTCTGCCGGACGCTCTCGAGTGAGCTTCCCTACATGGTTGATTCTCATGGGATAACAAAAAAAATCGCCCGCGCCAAGTGGCGCGGGCGACGGGTATGATATGATCGTAATTGTTATTTCACGATAACTTTCTTGACGTCGTTGCCCTGAACGCGGATGTAGAGACCTGCGGCGGGGTTGGCGACGCGCTGACCCTGAAGGTTGTAGTAAACCACGGGAGCGTCTTCACCGGCAGCGATAGCGTCGATGCCGCTCTGGCCACCTTCAGCCTTAACTACGAGGATATCGTGGAGGTTGAACTGGTTGCCCATGTTGTAGATGCGGAAGGTAACCTTCTCAGTTGCCACATACTTGTAGCTGAACTTCTGCATGGTCTTTTCAGCCACGGTGGTGAACTGTGCGAGAGCGTCGGTTGCTTCACCGTTGCGGAGCTCGAAAGTGAAATCCTTAGCGGTGGAGTTACCTACGAGGAGGGTGATTTCGGCGGGACCCTGAACTTCGGGGAGCTGAGCGTAGAGAGCGTCGCCACCACCGCTGATCTGGATGCAGCGCTGTGAAGCACCGAGGTTTTCTTCGTCGGTTGCGCCGAGGAGGTTAGACTTACCCATTGCTACGACGCGGCCTGCGGTTGCGCCTACCGAGTAAGTGATACCACCGAATTCAGCGGTCTGGTCGGTAGAGTTCTTGGCAAGGATGTCGCCGTTGTCAGCACCTTCGACAGGATAGATGTGGAATGCATCCCAGTAGCTGTAGGGGAAGTAGTTGAAGTCAGTGTAGAAGAGCACGTTTTCGGCCTCGGTAGCGAGAGTCATTTCAAATGCCTCGGTAGCGTTGCCGGCTTCGTCGGCGATAGCGGGAATCTGCACGGTGTAGGTTTTGCCCTTTTCGAGACCGGCGTAAGCGATGGTAGCGGTCTTGTCGTCAACGGTGATTTCGGTTTCAACACCATTTACCACAGCCTTGGCAGCGGCTACGATAGGCTCGTTGTAGATGAGGACGATATTGCCTTCGGTGGGAGCGTAGGGAGAGGCTGAGGGCCATGAGAAAGTGAGCACGGGAGCTTCTTCGTCTTTGTAGACGGGTTTGTCGATGCCTTCGCCTTCACCCTTTACGATGAGGACGTCGTTGATGTCGACCTTCTTGCCCATGTTATAGAGGCGGAAGCTTACAGAGCCCTTGTAGGGGTAGGTGTAAGTGAATTTCTTGATCTTCTTGGCAGCGGGGAGAGTGAAAGTGGCGAGAGGATTCTTGGTGTCGCCGTTTTCGTCGGTGAGGACAACGCTGAATTCAGCGGTGCCGGGGTTGCCAAGCCAGAAAGTAACGTCGGCGGGACCTTCCATTTCAGGGAACTCTACGTAGAGACCGTTGCCACCGTCGATGAGCTGCACGGCCTGAGTGGTAGCGCCGGCATCTTCGGTAGCGTCGGCAGGACCGTAATCAGCTTCGGGATCAGCGCTGAACACACCCTTCATTGCTACTACGCGACCCTTGGTGCCGGAGAAGAAGGTCATTCCGCCAACTTCTTCTGATTTGTCGGTAGAGTTTTTAGCAAGAATATCAAGGTTGCCGGAAAGATTTCCGTAAACATTGAAGAAGCCTTCGGGATAAACGTTGAAGTCAGTGTAATATTTTACATTCTCCATGCGGGTAGTGAAAGTGTACACGAGGTCTTCAGTGTTCTGAGCCTCGGCGTTACCGATAGTACCGGCAGGGATGGTGAGAGTATACTCAGTGAGCGGTTCGAGACCTTCGTAAGCGATGAATACCTGATTTTCCACAGGTATGAGTTCAACTTCCTTGTCGCCGAGAGTAGCTTTGCCTGCTACCTGTACCTCAGCGTCGAAAGTGAGGTTGATGCCACCGGCGAGGGTCATCATCTTGCTGTTGTTTACAGGCCATACCTTGGGAGCTGCGAGAGCTGCTTCACCGAAGTTGTTGCCGGTTTCGGGCTCGGCATCGGGATCAACGATATCGAGAACAACCACGAAGTTGGGACGCTCGCCGGTCTGTGAGAATGTGAAGCTGCCGGTAACGTCGTTAAGATCGAATACGCGTACGTCGGGCTTTTCAGGATCCTTCGAGAGAAGAGGTATTGCGCTGAAATCGGTGATGTTTTCACCTGCCACTTCGTTCCAGCCTGAAGTGCGGCCGAGAGAGGGCATATAGCTGTAGAAGGTTACACGCTTTGCGGTCACGCCTTCGGGGAGGGTAAGGATGTTCTGAGCACCGTTTGAGCCGTAGTAAGAAGTACGCTGTACTTCGTCGGAAATGGTGATGGTAGAGCCTTTGGCCCAACCTTTTTCAGCCATATTGATTTCGATAGAATATCCGGCAGCTTCGCCATCAGCGATACCCTCGAGGATACCACCCTTCTCCTTAGTGGCATCAACAATGTTGAATGCGCCACCGCCGAGGTATACTTTCTTCGTGCCCTTGAGAGCGGGGAGAGCAGTGATTTCAGCCTCAACTACTTCAGAGTTAGTCCAGTTTTCGCGCACGGCGCGAGCCTTTACGGTAGCGGTTTCAAAGAGGGTGACGGGCATGGTGTAAGCAACCCAAGTCTCACCGTCGAGAGAGTATTCGCATGAAGCGAGGTTAGTTTTGGTAGAGAGGGCGAAAGTACCGTTGAACTGAGCGAACACGGGTGCTTCTACAGTCTGACCCACGAGGAGTACCTCAACTTCAGCAACTGAAGAGTTTGCATACGTCTCACCGTTTCCGATTGCCATAGCCTTGACTACAGTGCCGTCAGCTACAGTGAAGGGAGCGGTGTATTCGGTAGATTCTTCGGTAGGCATTTTTCCATCAGTGGTGTAAACCACCTTGGTGGCATTAGCTACAGCACCGATGGTAACTTCACCGGTGGTGGAATTGAAAGAAACTTCTGGAGCGGGGAGCTTTTCTCCTTTCACTTCATCCATTACAACACCGATGTAGAAAAGACACAATTCTTTCTTGGCAGGAAGATACGATACGGTATAGCTGCCGGCAGTGAGTTTTTTCTCATAAATTACCACATTGGTAAATCCGGTAGCGGGGGTTGCGGTTACATCATCGGCAGTCAGAGCCTCACCATTGATGCCGGGGAAAGATCCTGCACTCTGTGTAGCTGAAAAGAACATAGTTACAGTAGCGGAGCTTTCAAGATTAAAAGTCACAGTGCCACTGGAGTTTACCTTAAGACCCTTGTTAGTGGAGATTTCTTCATCATTTGACGGGAGAATAAATGAGCCGGTCGCTGTATTACCGGATTTATCACTACCGGCAACTTCGAAAAAGCTTTTGGCTGCATCATCGTTGTATGCCTTTTTACCACCACTGTAGTAAAACTCATACGTCTGAGCATTCGCCAATACTGTGCAAAGCAACACAGTAAGTAACGTAAAGATTTTTTTCATGTTGTTTAGGTTAAAAATTTGGTATTATTTAGGTTGAAAAATTTCAGCATAGTTTGAATGACAAAATTACAATATTTTCTTAATGAAATGAATGTAATTTTTTATGTTTTATAACATAGTTTTATATATGGTAATGGAAGAAGTTCGACAGCGTCAACTATGTCGCCGGGTTGTTCAGCCCCGCCCGGGCTGATATGGAGATGACGATGGTTGCCCCGGGTTGCAAGAACCCGGGGTTAGTCAGATGTCGACCCCTCCGGGGTGAAACTAATAATCAGCTCTACAACGCGAAATGCTGCTATCGCAACAATTTAATAATCAAACCTGTAGGGACGCACACTCGGGTGCGTCCGGCGGCTGATTGTGCGCGCCAACGCGAAATGCTGCTATCGCAACAATTTAATAATCAAACCTGTAGGGACGCACACTCGGGTGCGTCCGGCGGCTGATTGTGCGCGCCAACGCGAAATGCTGCTATCGCAACAATTTAATAATCAAACCTGTAGGGACGCACACTCGGGTGCGTCCGGCGGAGCAAAAGGTAATTTTTTCGGGATGCAACTGAGGGCCGGAGGCATTTATCAATGCTGTGGCGGTGGGGCGGTCATCCCCGCTCCATATGGGTGTCCGGCATCGGATATGGCGGAAATTACCCTTTTGCTCTGCCGGGCGCTCCGGTGGAACGCCCCTACAGGTCGCGGATATGTGTTTTGTGATTGGCGATGTATGGGGCGCTGTGCGGTTTTGCTCTGCCGGGCGCTCCGGTGGAACGCCCCTACAGGTCGCGGATATGTGTTTTGTGATTGGCGATGTATGGGGCGCTGTGCG
>JAIDUB010000024.1:13358-29335 GCA_029060405.1 Duncaniella sp.
TTTGCTCCGCCGGGCGCTCCGGTGGAACGCCCCTACAGGTCGCGGATATGTGTTTTGTGATTGGCGATGTATGGGGCACTGTGCGGTTTTGCTCCGCCGGGCGCTCCGGTGGAGCGCCCCTACAGGTTGTGGATATGTGCTTTGTGATTGGCGATGTATGAGCCGATGCGCGGTCTTGGGATGCGTCATGTATCGTATAAAACGGCGACGCGGGGCTTCTGCACTCAGAAGCCCCGCGGGTATAGGGGAAATGGGGTGTCGATTACTTGTTGAGCACCGAGGAGATGTTGTAGGATGCAAACTCGAGGTCAGAGGCAGCCTGACGGCCCATTGCGGGGTCAATCTTGATGGCCTGACGGAGATTTGAGGTCACCATTGTGGCATTGCCGGTGCGAGCGCCCAGAACGGCCATGAGGTAGAATGTCGTGGCGTCGGGGTCGGAGATAGCGGCAAGTGTGGTCTTGGCCTTGGCATAGTCCTTTGTAAGAATCTGGGCGAGGGCGGCATTGTTGGACTTGTCGTTACCGAAAGCCTTGGCGGCAGCCTGAGCGTCGCCCTGACGGAGGTAGAGCACGCCGAGAGCCTCACCGAGTTCGTCGAGACCGGCTGCGTGGCCGAAAGATGAGTTGGCGGCGCGGAAGTCATCGTTGATGAGGGCGATGAGACCCTGATTCATCTGTGACTCGGGAGCGTTGGGGTTGAGACGCGATGCGCGCTTGAAGCTTGCCATCGCGGCGTCGTAGTCTTTCTGCTGATACTGCACCATACCGAGGTTATTGTAGCCGCGGTAATCGTCGGGGAACAGACGGGTCACGGCGGTGTAGATGGCGCTCTTGCGGTTGAGGTCGTCGGTGAGCGTGGCGGCATAGAGAAGTTCGTCGACGCTGAGCGAAGAAGGATCGGAGTCAAATGCGGCGTTGATTTCAGCGTCGCTCTTGCCTATGATGTTGACCGAGGCGGTCATGCGTGAGTAGCGGAGCTGGGGAAGAATCTCGTCGGCAAGCTGATCGAATACCGATGAAAGGTTGCGAATCTCGCGCTCGCGTTCCTCGGGATCCTTGTACATCGAGAGCACGGAGATGATGAGGTCTTTATCCTGAATGTTGCTGGCGGCCACGAGGCGACGGAAGCCTTCCCAGTCCTCGGGAGTGAAGTTGGCGGTGAGTTCGCCGAATTCGGTTACCTTATCTTTCTTCAGGCGGTCCTTGAGGTAGTCCGATGTGTTGAGCTCGCGCTGCTGAGCGAGCTTGGTGTTGAAGTCGAGCTTACCTTCGGGCGATGCGTAGGAAGAAATGTTGATTTCCTCTATCACCATCGACGAGTCGGCCGCTGCTGAGGCGAGGTCGCGGTGGAAGCGGAGCACCTGATCGCTCTCGAGCTCATCCTTGCGGAGGTTGGCCTGATTGATGAGGAAGTGGATGTCGGCGGTATAGCGCTCGTTGATGATGCGCTGGAATTTGTCGGCGGCCAGAGCGGGGTTGACCGTAGCGGCGTCGGCGAGGGCTGCTGTGGCAACCACTCCGTCGGCAACCTTCACGCGCGGAAGCACATACTGCTTCGAGCCCTGCGTTACGTTGAAGTCAAGGTAAAGCTCGCTGCGGCGCATCTCGGGAGTGTAAACGAAATCGGCGGGAATCGATACCGCACCGCCCGAAACGTAGGATATCACGGGATTGTTGCCGCGCACCTTCTCGCCCTGAAAAGTCATGGGCGAAGCGCTTGACGAAGTGCCTTCGTAGACGAGTACGGGAGTGACGGTGACAACCGCATCCTTGACGAAGAATTTGGCGGGGATGTGGGCCGAAACCACCGCGGGAACATGTGTGCCCACTACTTCAAGCGGATTGGGGTTGACCGAAAAATAGTCGGCTGAAAACTGATTCATCTTTTTGCCGCAACCGGTCAGGGCAAGTGCCGATGCAAGGGCGACGGCATAACCGAATTTTACTTTCATTGCTCTTTGAATATTATAAAGTGTAATTTTTTTGCTAACTGATGCACAAAGGTAGTGAAAAATCGGCCGTGGCGCGGAAATAGCGGATATTAATATATGTTAATGTATAAAAAGAGCCGAACCATCATACTGCCGCGGGTGTTATAAGAGTGTAAAAAACCTAATTAAAGACTCAGA
This sequence comes from Duncaniella sp., assembly GCA_029060405.1. Taxonomy (GTDB): domain Bacteria; phylum Bacteroidota; class Bacteroidia; order Bacteroidales; family Muribaculaceae; genus Duncaniella. The sequence continues at coordinate 15,490 of JAIDUB010000024.1, forward strand.
ATTATGAAATATACTCAGCCCGAACTTCCCTACGCCCACGATGCACTTGCACCGGCCATCTCGCGTGAAACAGTTGATTTCCACTACGGAAAACATGAAAAAACTTATATCGACAACCTTAACCGACTGATTAAGGATACCGAATATGAGGATATGGCTCTCGAGGATATCATCCGTCAGGCCGAAGGCCCGCTTTTCAACAACGCCTCGCAGGCATGGAACCACATATTCTATTTCTTCACCTTCTCGCCCGACGGCGCCCATGAGCCCGACGGACACCTCCGCCACAAAATCGAAGAGCAATATGGCTCGGTGGAGCAGTTCAAGAAGGAATTTGTGGAAGCCGGCACGGGAATATTCGGCTCAGGCTGGATATGGCTGTCGAAAGATGATGAAGGCAAGCTTTTCATCACCCCTACCTCCAATGCGGGCAATCCTCTCACTCAGGGACTTACGCCGCTGCTGGTATTCGATGTTTGGGAACACGCCTATTATCTCGACTATCAGAACCGTCGCGCCGATGCACTCGCCGCTCTGTGGAGCATCGTCGACTGGGACGTTGTAGCCAGCCGCTACATCTGATCATAGCGTAAAAAACAGCAACAGTATAATAGAACGCAACAACATACTCTTAGAAAGAAATAGCACTGAAATAAGCATAATGTGATGAATGGAGAGAGAGGTACTCGTGAGAGCCCCTCTCTTTTTTGGTATTAGGTTTTAGGTTTTAGGGGTTAGGTTTTGGGGTTTATGTTTTTGGGATTAGGGTTTAGGGGTTAGGTTTTGGGTGTGCCGGGGGCGGATATGGCGGAAATTACCATTTTGCACCGCCGGGCGCTCCGGTGGAGCGCCCCTACAGGCCGTGGATATGTGTGTTGTGATTAGGTCGCTGCGCTGGTATAAGCTGTAGGGGCGCTACACAGGAGCGCCCGGCGGCTGATTGTGCGCGCCAACGCTAAATGCTGCTATCGCAACAATTTAATAATCAAACCTGTAGGGACGCACACTCGGGTGCGTCCGGCGGCGTAAAAGGTAATTTTCTCGGAATGAGACTGAGTGTCGAAGGCACTCATCAATGCTGTGGCGGTGAGGCGGTCATCCCCGCTCCATATCAGTCCCCGGCATTCGCCTCATCAATGGAGTATCGTCGGATTGCCGCCCCGACGCTCCATACATATAATCCCCTTCAAATATGGTGGAAAACTCATGATTTGCCATTTTAAATATGGTGGAAAACTCATGATTTGCCATTTTAAATTTGGTGGAAACACAATAAAGAACTATATTTGCACGAGTTAACCGACTAATCTGGAATAATCATGGCTACAAGGGTTTTCAAACGAAAAATATATGATAAAATCTTGAAATGGAAACAAGATAGAGCAGGCAAAACGGCGTTGCTCATAAAAGGTGCGCGTCGAATAGGCAAAACTACTATTGTCAGGGAGTTTGCCGCAAAAGAATATAAATCATTTATATTGATCGATTTCGCAAGAGCGTCAGAGGCAGTAAAAGGATTGTTTGATGACCTTGATAATCTTGATTTTATCTTTCTGCAGTTACAAGCACTATATCATGTCACTCTATATGAGAGAGAGTCAGCTATAATATTTGATGAAGTTCAAATGTGCCCTAAGGCTCGTCAGGCAATCAAATATCTCGTTGAAGATGGTCGATATGATTATATAGAGACCGGTTCACTTCTCTCTATCCGAAAAAATACTGCCGGCTTACTCATTCCAAGCGAAGAGTCTCGAATCACCATGTTCCCCATGGATTATGAAGAATTTCTATGGGCAAATGAAGATTATAACACATATCCTCTCATTAAGTATGCATTTGAGCACAAGAAACCGCTTGGCGATGCCGTAAACCGTCAAATGATGCGGCAGTTCAGGGTCTATATGCTTGTAGGGGGGATGCCTCAGGCTGTAAACAGATACCTTGATACTAATAATCTCGCAGAGACTGATACGGTCAAACGAGAGATTATCGAGCTCTATATAGATGATCTCCGGAAAATCGATCCGTCGGGTAAAGCATCACTCCTTTTTGAATCTATTCCGGGACAGCTGTCTCGAAGTAAGATTCGATTCGAACCATGGTCTGTGATTCAAGCCCCTGATAAAAACAGGATTGCGGATATATGGCGGGACCTTGAAGATTCGCTGACCGTGAATTTTTCTTATCGCACCACCGATCCCGCCGTGGGATTTGGCCTTCATCGTGATAACACAGATTTCAGAATATACCTTTGTGATACCGGATTGTTTGTAACCCTTGCGTTCTGGGACAAAGATGTGGTTGAGAACACCTTATATCAACGATTGCTTTCCGACAAACTGGAAGCCGATCTTGGATATATCTATGAAAACGTTGTCGCTCAGATGTTGCGCGCCGCCGGTCATTCGCTCTATTACTATACTTTCCCGGCCGACAAGGAACGAAAAAAATATTATGAAGTGGACTTTCTCACCGCAATCGATAATAAAGTCAATCCCATAGAAGTAAAATCATCAGGATACAAAGCCCATAAGTCACTTGATGTATTTTGCGAAAAATATTCCTCAAGAATACAACAACCTATTATGATATATACAAAAGACCTCCGCAAAGAAGGGAACATGTTATATCTTCCTACCTATATGACACCGTTAATTTAGAATTGAGAGATGTCTGGTCGTAAAATAGTGCTTTTTCAAAATCTGCCCCATATTTCATAGCCTGCTGCGGCTCACTCATCCGGTAGCCGGTGTAAATCACAAAATAGCGAAACAGCGACATTATAAAACCCTCCGTCCGCTAAAATATGGAGCTGGGGTCGCCGCCACCACCGCTATAAGGCAATTTCCATTCTCGGATTACGCCGCTCCATAAAGCATCACTTCGATGCCTTGAAGTTGAATACCGGGCGGATGATTGTGTCGATGTTTACCGTGTCGCCGATGTTGGCCATGATCTCAGCCGCGGGCTTGTAGACCATCGGCGATTCGTCGCGCGTGAAATCATTCACGCTCTCGGAATATATTCCCTTCATCGACGCCTCGAAATCCTCCATCGAGATACGGCGGTAGGCCTCCGAGCGGCTCAGCACTCGACCCGCGCCGTGGGGAGCCGAGCAGTTCCAGTCAGCATTGCCCTTGCCGGTGCATATCAGCGATCCGTCGCGCATGTTGAGCGGGATGATGCACCGCTCACCCGCAGCGGCCGAGATAGCACCCTTGCGTATCATATTGTCGTCACTGATGTAGTTGTGGACCGACTCAAATTCCTCCTTAACCTCCACGCCCGTGAAGAACTTCATGAGCAGCATGGCTATGAGTTTTCGGTTGAGCGCCGCCCAGCGCTGGCACAGGCGCATATCGAAGAGGTAATCCTCACGCGCCTCCCCCTCCACGTAGCACAGCCCGGCAGGCAGCTTGGGCTCTGAAAATTTCTGCACACGGCGCATTTTCCTTATCACACCCTGCAATTCTTCACGCCGTCCGGCCGCCTTGTACTCTTCAATCGTGCGCTTTATGGCGGCCTCCAGTTCATCAGCGCCCTCGGTGAGGTGCTTTACCGCACGCGCCTGATATATTTCGGCCACCTGCTTGCCGAGACTGCGCGACCCGGTGTGTATCACAAGATACAAATTACCCTCGTCGTCGCGGTCGAGCTCAATGAAGTGGTTACCCCCGCCGAGCGAACCGACAGCACGGTTTATGCGCCCCGAATCCTTCAGTTCGCGATAACACCGCAGCTGCATGACGAGCTGCTTGGCTTCGCGGTATACATCCATTTCCTCACCGACGAGAGGCTTGAATCCGAGCCGATCCTCGCGCACCTTCATGCCCGACGGCACATTACCGCGGATATGCTCATGAAAAGCGTGATAGTCGATTTCACCCACCTTACCGAGATTGAGCACCCGCATCCCGCAACCGATGTCGACGCCCACAATATTTGGAATCACCTTGTCGCCGAGGTCACCCGTAAAACCTATCACGCAGCCTGCACCGGCATGCACGTCGGGCATAATACGGATTTTGCGCTCGGCAAACACATCAATTCCGAGCAGCTGCCTGATCTGATCCACAGCCCCCTGCTCGATATTATCGGTAAAAATCTTCACATCGTAACCTTCGATTGTTTTCATAATTCAAAGCATTTATTGATTCACGCTGCAAAGTAAATACCCCGCTGCGCAACCATCTTGCGCACCAAATATTTTTTCATTTCCCGGAGATAAATTTTTATGTAGAGGCAGCTTTAACATTGTATTTTTGTGTAACTTTGCGATATGGAGCAAAAGATAACTTTCCTAAACGACAAAGCCTATCACGATTGGGTGAAAGATCTCAAAAAGCGGTATTTATCCGCAAGATTAAAAGCATCAGTGGAGACAAACCGCACATTGCTAAAGTTTTACTGGGATTTAGGGCGCGACATAGCAATACGCCATTATACCAATACTTATGGCTCAGTTTTTTATAGAACCCTGAGTCATGATTTAAGGTCGGAAATGCCTGAAGAAAAGGGTTTTCTGAGAGGAATCTTAGAAATATGTATGATTTTTATCGCACTTATAGCCCATTGATTGAGAATTTGCAGCAGGCTGCTGCAAATTCTACCGCGAAAAGTCTTACCCTTGATGCGAAAGAATTATTTCGTGAAATTTGTTCCATACCATGGGATCATCAATGTCGTATAGTATCCAAATGCAATAAGAATCCCGAAAAGGCACTTTTCTTCGTCAGAAAGGTTATCGAAAATAGTTGGGGACGCGATGTCCTGCTTAACTTTCTTAGTACGGATTTATAGGAGCGAAATGCTAAAGCCATAACCAACTTCAACTCTACCCTTCCGGCTTTACAAAGCGATCTCGCCCAGCAGACGACCAAGGATCCTTACGTATTCAATTTCCTGTCTATGACAGAAGATTACAATGAACGGGAACTTGAGGACGCGCTTGTAGCTAATGTCACCAAATTTCTTGTTGAATTGGGCACAGGATTTGCATATATGGGCAGACAATATAGACTGCAAGTAGGTGAAAAAGAAATCTTTATTGACCTTCTTTTTTACAATACGCGCATTCACGCTTATTGCTGCGTCGAATTGAAAACAGGTTCATTTCAAGCCTCTTATCTCGGGCAGCTGGGCCTATACGTCACTGCAGTCAACCATAAGCTAAAGACTGATCATGACAATCCCACCATAGGGCTCCTTATATGCAAAGACAAAGATAATATCGAGGCGCAGTATTCTTTGGAAGCTTATAATCTTCCTCTTGGAATTTCGCAGTACGAGCTGTCAGAATTAATTCCAAATGAAATTAAAAGTTCTCTACCTTCAATTGAGCAGATAGAGTTAACGCTTGAGCAACTTTCAGAGAATATTGAATAGAAATTTCACAAAGTCTACTCTTCGCACTCCACCACCTCATCGGCTATTGAGGCGAGGGGGGAGTCGCCGCCGCCGGGGGTGAATTCGTTGCCGTAGACGGTGATGCGGCAGTTGGCCATATCGGGAATTGCAGCGCGGAGGCGTGTTACTTTCTCGTCGCCGCGGCAGTTGGGCGTTGAGAATCGGCCTGTCAATGTGCCGTCGGGGGCTGTGCCGGTTCGGGTGCAGAGGAGCTTGACTCCGAGCTGTCGGGCGATTTCTTCCATCCACAGGTCAAGACTTGCGCTCACTATCCACACCTCTACTCCGGTATCGCGACTGTGGATGAGACGGTCAAGTATTTCCTTTTTATAACGAGGGCTGAATGTCGCTGATGCCTTGACTATCGCGGCACGGTCAAGTCCTTTGTAAAGCGCTGAATATAGCTTTTCCTTTGCTTCTGATGATGTGAGGCGGCCGAATTTCCACGCAATAACAGCGGGCACGGCGCGCAGGGAGCGCATGATGAGCCGCGGCAGACCGAGGGCATGGCGGGCAAATGTGTAAAATGTGTCGTCGCGCGTGAGCGTGCCGTCGAAATCAAACACCGCGATATCCCTTCTATCCATCAGAACAAATAGATTATCGCCACAAACAGAAGCACCCACACGATCACGGAAATACGGAGCGGAATATCGGTCAGCGCCACTTTCGACGGATCGCCGGTAGCGTTGCCCACTACCGTGAGCTGCATATAGCGGAGTATGCCTATAATAACCGGCAGAGCGGTGACGTAGAGATATTCGGTGTGAAATTGCGCTATGGTGCGCGGTTGCAGCGTGTAAATGATATAGCCTATCACGGTGACCGCTCCGAGAAGGCTCAACGCCATGTCAAGGAATCTTATATCATAGCCGTCAATGCTGTGGCGCCCGCGTTCTTTCTCGCGGGTGAGCACGAGCACTACTTCATGGCGTCGCTTGGCGAGTGCCATGAAGAGCGACAGCAGGAATACCATTATCACTATCCATTGCGAGATCCATATTCCGGCTACAACTCCGCCTATCACCACGCGCAGCACAAACCCGAGCGCCACCACTATCACGTCGATAAGCGGCCAATTCTTTATTTTCAAGCAATAGGCTACGTTAAGGGCTAAATAAACCAGCAATATCACCGTAGCCCCGGCCGTGAGGAATATGATACTGAGACCGAGTCCGGCAGCGGCCATCACGCATCCCGTCGCGGCAGCCTCGGCCACACTTATGGCTCCCGACGCCACGGGGCGGCGGCTCTTTACCGGGTCGAGCCTGTCGGCGGGAGCATCGATAATGTCGTTGAGACAATAAATCGCCGACGAGCAGAAGCAGAAACATATCGCCGCCATCGTCACCGGCAGCCAGTACTCTGTGTCGAGCATGCGGCCTCCGAAAAAGAGAGCCATGAACACAAAGAGGTTCTTCACCCACTGATATGGACGCACGAGGCGGATAATAGGGCTTACTGATATTGTATGATTCATTGTGTCGACAGATATTCAAGCGCCTCGGCCGAGCCGTAGATATGGCGGTTGTAGTTGAGATGCAACCGCTCGATGCGCGACCGTATTTTGGCCGCTCCCTCGGGCGACATTATCACAAGCGGATCGTTATATTCATGATAATACAACACTGCCCGCGCCGTGGTGTCGGGCATATGGGCCGAGTAGCGGTAATTAACTCCTGCCTCATCCATCTGACGGGCAAACTGCGGTCCCCACCACTCGCCGGTCACCACCACCTCGGGTTCTTCGGCTGCCGCTTCGAGCATGATTTTCTGATACCCTCCCACCACGAGCATCTGCTTGCCGGCGTAAATGAATGTGACCCCCCCGGCGGCTATCATCAGCCATGCTGTGAGGCGGGATACTTTCATTGTCTTGCCGGCGCGGAATGCAGCCCCGACAAGTATTGCCGGCACTGCCCACAGCTGGCATATATATCGTGCCCACCAAGCCTGTTCAAACAGGAAGCAGCTTGCAAACACAAGCACTGCCGTGTACAGTGCCGCGCCCGAAATCAAGCCACGCAACCGTATGAGAATCCAAAGGCTGAGCAGAAGTATGACCGGCATGAGCGGCGTGAAACCGCCTGTGGGCTGCCCTACGTTAGGAAACGCCACCGATGCCAACGAAAGGAAGAATGTCACGAACCTGCTGCGGCCGAGATAGCCGGCAGGTGTGTTGGAGGTCATTATATCTTCGGCTCCCTCACCCATGAGCGGATAGAGCGGATGTCCCGCCTGAAGCCAGTTGGTGATATAGGGGTGAAACGTAAGTGCCGCGCCGGCTATCAGCGCCAGCAGTCCGGTCACAAATACCCGTTTCAAGGCCGCCCAATCGCCACGGATGCCCCACCAGAGCATGGCAGCCAACACCCATAGTGCCGCCTCGAAAAAGATATTGAATTTCGTGGCCATGGCGAGTATAAGCGTCATGAACAGCACCACATATCCGCGCCGCCGACCACCGGCGATATCGCTGAATGCCATGAGGGCGAAAATGAGGTATATATATTTGTAGAAGTCGATATAATAGGTAAAGAGCTGCGCCCACGCCACAGGATTGGCCACCGCGGCAAGTGTGAGAAGCGTGCGGTGACGCGACAGGCGTCCACCCTGCTCACCGAGCCATGCGTAGACCGCGCATGCCGTAGCGGCAAGAGCCATGATATTGACCGCCTTTCCGGTCTCGAGCACTCCCGTGCAGCTCACTATCGATGCGGCAGCGATTTCCACCGCCTTGGCATAATGCACCGCCCACGGAGTATATCCGGGCACTTTGTCAAATGGCGGGGCAAAAGGATCCCAACCACTGCACAGGGCCGCTATTATCTCCTGATGATAATATAGGCCGTCGTAAGAATAGTCGATCGTCAGCCACGCCGCTCCCACAGCAGCGGCGACCACGGCGAGAGTCGAAACAGTCACCTTTACAGCAGCCCCCTCGCTCACAGCCCCGGGAACAGCTACAAGCGCCGTGACTAAAGCGGCTGCGACCGCCGAAGGAAATATCCACCACGAGAGCTGACATTGCGCCCACATCACCGCTACCGATAAAGCGAAACAATAAAACACCACTCCGAGCAAGGCTACGGCGATGGCTGCCGCCGCGGGTTGCGGACGTGCTATCGGATTGCGGCGGCTGAGGTAGGTCATGATGGGAGCACTCTTATCAGGGTTAAACCGTCGCGTATGGGGAGAATCACCGTCTCGAGCTGCCTATGACGGGCCACGTAGTCGTTGAAAGCGGCCACGCCCAAGGTCTGCGCATCGTGGCTCGAAGCTGTATCGGCCACTTTTCCGTCCCAAAGGGTATTGTCGGCTATTATGAAACCGCCCGGTTCCATCACGGGTAACAAGGCTTCGATGTATTCTATATAATTGCGCTTGTTGGCGTCGATATATGCCATGTCCCAGTGACCGCCGATAGCGGGAATCACACTCAGGGCATCGCCTATATGCAGGGTGATGCGGCTTCCGTGGGGCGAGGCGTCGAAAGTGGCGCGTATATCGTCGGCCCACTCGTCGTTGATCTCAACCGTGTGCAGCTCGGCATCGCCGGTGAGGGCTTCGGCTATACACAATGCCGAATATCCGGTGTAGGTTCCGAGTTCTATCACCCGCCGCGGTGCTATCATGGCGGTGAGCATCTTCAATATTCGTCCCTGCAGGTGCCCCGAGCACATGCGGGGATACAGGCGGTGGAGATGCGTGTGGCGGTAGAGCCGGCGCAACTGCTCCGGTTCCGGCGATATATGGTCAAGGATATATTGCTCGAGGTCGGGGGTCATGACAGGAAATATTGGATTGCGAGCATGTAGGATTGCATTCCCAGTCCGCTTATCACGCCGCGGCACACCGGGGCTATGAGCGAGCGGCGGCGTATCTCCTCGCGGGCTGCGACATTGGATATATGAACCTCTATTACAGGCACGGTTATTGAGGCGATGCAGTCGGCTATGGCAAGCGACGTGTGGGTATAGGCACCGGCGTTGAGCACCACCCCGTCGCACTCGGCGCCCTGCAGGCGGTCGATTATGTCGCCTTCGTGGTTGGACTGGAAATATTCTATTTCGGCCACGCCGCTGAATCGCGTGCGCAGTCGTTCAAGCATCTCGTCCCACGTGAGCGTGCCGTAGATTTCGGGTTCACGCTTTCCGAGGAGATTCAGGTTGGGACCGTTGATTATAAGTATCTTTTTCATACGCAGGTTACAAGCATCCACACGGCTGCTGTCGACAGCACCATGAGTACCATCAGAATCCATGCCACGGCGGGACGGCTGTTATAGGAAATCCATGCCAGCCAGCCCGACATAAGGAGATAAAACGGGTAGCACCACACTATAGTGCGCCACTCCTCATGCCCTTGCGGGAGAGCCGAGAGGAGAGCCGGGGTCGAGAACACCGGCAGCAATAGAATAATTATGAGTATTTTCACCCACATCGGGGCATCGGTCGACGGATAGCGGCTCATCGTGCGGCAGCCTCCTCCTTGCGGCGACGTTTCTCTTCGGCCTGCCCTGCGCGGTAGGCCTCCACGGTAAGGCGTATTCCTTCGTCGAGGTCAACGCGGGGAGCAAAGCCCCAGTCGGCCACGGCGCGGCTTACGTCACACGCCCAGTTGCGCTGCTTCATGATCTTGAACTTGTCGCTGTTGAGCGTCATGGCCTTGTTCTTGGCTATGCCGTATTTCTCGCTTACGGTTGAAGCTATCTTCACAATCCACAGCGGGAGTCTTACGGGTATGGCGAAGCTGCGGCCGAGATGTCGGCACACGATCCTGCGGAAATCGGCCTGCGAGTAGGCTTTCGGTTCCGATACTATGTAGGTGCGGTGAATCGGCGCGCGCTCGGCTGCATCGAATATGGCGCGGGCAAGATCTTCCACGTAGATAAAGGTCAGCATCTGGCGGCGGAAGCCCACGCCGAAATCCCAGTGTGAGTCTATGGCCTTTATCATCATGAGGTAGTCCTGCTCGTGAGGCCCGTATACTCCCGTCGGACGCAGTATTATCCAAGGGAAGCTCTCGGGCTGGGTCATCAGCTCGGTCTCGGCCTTGACTTTAGAAAGGCCGTAGCGCGTGTCGGGATGCGGCACGAGGTCGTCGCTGAGCGGTGTGTAATTTTTTTCATCGCCCGGACCGAGGGCTGAGAGCGACGACATGTATACAAACCGCTCCGGTACCTTCCCGGCTTCGTGGAGAGCATTGAGGAAATTGCGCAGATACTGGAAATTGATGCGGTTGAAATCGAGGAAGTTCATGCACTTCGTCGCGCCGAGATTATACACGATGTAATCCCACCGCTCCCCGTCGGGGAGCGCTCCGGCAAGAGTTGCGGCCATCGATGATGAATTGTCATAGTCCATCACGAGAAAACGCAGCCTCTCGTCAGCGAGGTAGCGCCGCGAAGTCGACTCGCGCACTCCGCACCATGTCTCGTAGCCCCGTCGCAGGCTCTCGGCGGCGATAAAGCCGCCTATGAAGCCTCCGGCTCCTATTATGAGAACACGTTTATTCATAAAATTCGCTGAACAGGTCAATATATTTTCCGGCTATTGTCTCGGCCGAGAATTTTTCGCGCACGCTTTCGTGGAGCGATTCGCGCGTTATGTCCGAATCGAGAGCCCAGAGTATACCTTTTACTATCGACTTCACGTCGCGGTATTCGGCTATGTATCCGGTGACAAGATGGTCTATTATGTCGGTCTGGCCACCCCGGCCGAATGTCACGGGTATCGCACCGCCGGCCTGTCCCTCTATAATGGTACCGGGCAGTGTCTCGTAAAGGCTGGTCGAAAGCGATACCTTGGCTATCGAGTTGAGATGCCGTATTATCTTCGGGTCGTTGATGCGTCCCGTGTGGTAGTGGTTCATGCGCACTCCGTCGAGTATCTTGGGGTCGCGTATGGAGCCGTAGAATATCGCCACGCACTGCGATGCTACATCGGGATAGTTATCAAAGATGTAATTGAGCGCATCCACGGCCATGTCGATCCCTTTTATAGGGTCGTCGAGACGGGCGGCTCCGAAAAGTATTATCTTCTTGTCGGCATAGGGCTCGAGATTAGGCACCGTGCGATGCGGCTCGATGAAAAACTCGTCAACAGGAAAGGCGTTGGATATCGTGCGCACGTCGGCATCGCGCAGCAGCGTGCTCTTGCGTGCGCGCTTCTCGAGCCACGTCGACACGGCCACGAATTTCACCGGTACCTGTCCGTAAATTTCGTGTTTGCGTTTCCAAAGGCGGTGGGATATGTCGCCCGGGCGCGCCGCTTTGCCTAAGAACGGGCAGTCGCCGCACTCCAGCTCATACCGGTCACATTCATAGGAATGATGGCATATTCCCGTCATCGACCACATGTCGTGCATCGTCCACACCAGTTTTTTACCACTGCGGTGAAGCTTGAGCAGGTCTTTCACGCCCATAAGCCCTTGGTTGATCCAGTTCAGGCACACTATATCAGCCTCCTTCACCCAAGGATGCGAAGCTATGCCGTGAGAGAAATTTCCGGTCGAGACCTTAAACAGATTGTCGTAATTGAATCCGTTATGCCGGAATATCTGCAGGCGCTCGAGCATGAAAGCTACGCCCCGGGTGAACCGCGAGCCCACCACGTCGATATGATCGTTGCGGCTCGTCTTGGTATACACGAGCATTTTCACATCAAGCCCGGCATGAAGCAGGGCCTGCATCAGCCGGTAGGTAACAATGGCGGCGCCGCCGAGTGTCTCGCTGTGGTTTACGAGCAGAATCTTCTTTCCCGCAAGCGACGCGGGAAGCGATGATGGTGTTGTAGGGTTAGCGGGAATAGTCATCTCATTTTTCGGGATGATTGTCGGTTGGAAAATCTAATGCCTGACCCGCTTCCACGATTTTCACCCCTTTGAGTCCGAGGCGGGCATCGAGATAGCGGCAAAGTTCGTCACGCTCCTTGGCGGGAAGCGGCCGGGAATATTTCACAAGAGCTATGTTGACGGTATCAAGCTTGTCGGAAGCGCTGCGGGCAAACACCGCACGTGTCACCGCGAGGTCACATATCTGCGGAAACACCACCCTCACCTCAGGCATGATCATGCCCGATACCGAGTCAGTGGCGCGCGTGTTATTTATTATGCTGGTGAGCGAATCGATCACCTGCTGCTTGCGGGCGATATCGGCCTGCGAAAGCTGATATATGTCGCGCAGCGAGGTGCTGCTCAGGTCGGTATCGGCGTCGACGGGGCGGGTATCACCCTGAATTATATTCAGCTTCACTCCTTCGAGCGAGTAAAGCGGCATGAGCTTCACCATCGCGGCCTGAAGGGAATCGGCGGGAAGTATCTTGCCTATGAGGGTGACATTGATGGAGCGCTGGCCATTCTGATTCACTGCACTTTCCGAAAGCACCGTGGTCGACGGGAAGTGAAACTGCTCGTTGACAAAGCGCGTGGCATTGATCTCAAACCGCGACTGCTGAAGCATGCGGTAGGTCAGCCATAGCGAAGGAATCATTGCCAGCACGGCCACCGTGTAGACCATCCGGCGAATCTTGCGGGCACGCTGCTCGTCGCTCTGCGCCTTCTTCTGATACTTCATTAGCTTCACGCCTATGAATGTTGACAGGGCGATATAAACCGAATTTATCAGAAACAGATACAAAGCCCCGAGGAAATAAGCCGGCTGCCAAGTGGCGATACCGTAGCCCACGGTACACAGCGGCGGCATGAGAGCCGTAGCGATAGCCACGCCCGGTATCACATTGCCCTTCGAACGGCTGCCGATAGCTATGATACCCGCGGCGCCGCCGAAAAATCCTATCAGCACGTCGTAGATCGTGGGCGACGTGCGCGCCAGCAGCTCGCTGTGCTGTTCGCTCACGGGCGAGATGAGGAAATAAATCGTGGAAGCTATCACCGAAAAGCCGGCGGCCATCACCAGATTTCTCACACTCCGCTTAAGCAACTCGAAATCCTCCACACCCACGGCCAGACCGATACCGATTATCGGCCCCATGAGCGGTGAAATGAGCATCGCGCCTATTATCACGGCCGTGGAATTGGTATTCAATCCCAGCGACGCTATGAAAATAGCTATGATAAGAATCACGATATTGGTGCCGCGAAACGACACCCCGTCCCTGATCGCCGCCTCGGCATCATCCTGCGACACCAGATACCCCGACAGCGAAAAATAGTCGGTAAACGTCGATTTTATATGCTCCAACAGTTTATTCATACTTATCCGCAAAGATAAGAAAAATTTCAAAATCCACATATAATAGATAACAAATTCACGGCGGGATAAAATACGGCGGATTTTTTTGCGAAAATTCTTGCATATTGAAAAAATATGCATTACCTTTGCACCGCAAATGCAATCATGGTGAGCATAGCTCAGTTGGTTAGAGCGTCGGATTGTGGTTCCGAAGGTCGAGGGTTCGAGACCCTCTGTTCACCC
>JAIDUB010000025.1 GCA_029060405.1 Duncaniella sp.
ATCGCCCGTTTATTTTCTTTTGCTAAGAATAAAAAAATTGCATACTCGGGTTAGGAGTATGCAAACATAATAACTACCGGATTGACAATCACGCAGCTACACCCAGTCTTTCCAGTTGTCGCATGAGGTGCGGATGCGGGCGGCGGCAGGAGTCGAGCCGTAACGGTAGATGACGGTTCGGACGTTGCCCAACACGTATTCGGCCTCGGCGCGGGCTTCGTCGGTGACAAACATGCTCATAGCTTCGCGTACCTCCTTATCATACACTCCTTCGGTATACTTATGCCCTACCGTATCGTCGTAGTCATAGAGGAATCCGTAGTTACGTTCATAGAATCTTTCTTTATCTCCCCAAACATCGAAACACGGCTGAAACAATCCTATATAGCTGCCGCGCCAGTATTGTGTCAGCGCCCAGCACTCTTCCATAGAATTTCGGCGACCGATGGCATACATCAGGCGACCCATAGCGCGGCGGTCGGCCGTCGGGGCTGATTTCATCTCGCGGCTGTAGACAAGCATGCGGCGCGCGAAGTTGAGCTTGGCATTGTCGGCCGACGGTAGCGGATGACGCTCGCGGCTTGACTCCGAGTCCCATTTCCAGCCACTGTAGCCGCATACCTCCCATCGCCCGGGATATACGGCAAACGGATCGCGGGCGAGGTAGCCCCCCTTATTGATATTCATGGTACGGAAATAGGTGGGACTGACTTTCGAGAAATAAGTTACGGCGCGCGAATAGTTTTCCTCGCGCAGGGCGAGGGTGCCTATCAGCTCGTGGTAGAAATCGCTGTCGGTGCGCATCTTGCGGCGCAGGAAGTTATACAGCGGCGTGGACGACTTCATGCGCGAATATGTTTTGATAAGCTCGCCCGACGTGAGGCTGCCCATCATCCGAAACGACAGGATGCGGTAATCAGTCCTATTGAAAAATTTCTCGTCGGAGCGCATTTCTTCAGCGGTAACAATTTTTGAGCCGTTATCCGGATCCCAAACCCAGATGTGCCGGTCGGTAACACCGGTATAATCGGCATACGCGCAGAGCATAATCGCCGTAGCGTAATCACGCTTCTTCCACAACTGAGGCACGAGGTCAGCATACACGATATTCTCCAAAATCCTCACCCACTCATCGGCATCGGAATTAAGCAGGTCACATTTATCCTCGATCCATTTCAGGTCGGCGAGCAGCCGCGAGCGGTCGCCGCGCTTCGCGTCGAGCTTCATGCGGTAGGCGCGGGCAAGATCCCTGAGATCGGGATTGGAAAAATCGTGGGAAAGAGCGCTGCTGACGTAGCGTGAAGCCGCGCGGGGATCATCGGCGTATCTGCCACTGAAATATGCCAATAAATACTCCCAGTCGCCGCGGTTCTTTACTTTGGGGTCGGCAGCAAGGCGACGCGCCACCGGCACTATCGACATCATCGTGGCGGAATCAGAAGCCATATAGCGCACGTAGTCGATGAGCTGCGGAGCATCAGGGTTAATCTCTGCCATAAATTCCACGCGGTCGTCCATCGAGAGCGAAAGCACGTCGCCGCCGAGCGCAAACATGGTATCGGCACGCTCCACATTACCCATGCGGCTCCAGCAGCCCGCTACATATCGGGCGGCCATGCGCTTCATGAGGTTATCATCAGGCATAGGAGCGAAAACCGAGTCATAATACTCCACGCAATCATGGTAGCAGCGCGAGGCGAAAAGAGCCCTCACTACCTGAAGCCCGTAGCGGTCGCGCAATCTCGATTTCGAAGCGGCGCTTCTTCTACAATCCTCTATAATATCTCTATAATCTGCCCCCTCGGGAGTAGCGTTGCGCTGGTTGGGATAATACCACGGCGAGGAAGCCGCCGCGCGGCGTTCCTCCAAATTTTTTGCAGTCTCGAGCATCCATATCACATCTTGATCGCCGGAGTTAATGAGGTAGCAGTTAAACTTATTGTCGGTAGGAAGTTCTTTATGGCGGTAATTCATAAACTTCTCCCGGGAATCTTTATATACAGCCTGCTCGATATCGGCAAGCGGTATGCGCTCGGAAGTGAGCCGTTGCCACTCGCGCAGATTTTCTGCCCGGTCATAGGAATTTACCGTCGGAATACTCTCTATACAGAAAAATAGAGGTGACGGAATGGAGGGTGGATAAGGGACACAGGCCAGAGCGGTGGCGGTACCCGCCAGCAGACTAACGGCCGGAATCAAGAAGGTGGTCAATTTCATCGTGGCTGTAGTGGGAAAGATTGTTTATATCGAGGTGATAAAGGATTGTAGAGTGTGGGCGCGTGGTGATGCGGCGCTCTATCATGTCGCGCACGCGGGAGATGTCGGCGTAATCCGAAGACTCCTGACGCACCATATCGCCGCAGCGTATCATGCTGTAGTCATTATAGGGCATATCGCGCAGCGCCACATAAAGGTTCTTGCCTCGCGGCGCGAAGCGCGATGAGTCGGCGACCTCGAGGCCGCTCACCAGCCCCTGAAATTCTCGGTCGTGAAACAGCAGCTGCCACGAGTAGGTGGGATATGCCACGTCAAGATGCAGCTTATAGTCGGGCAGATATTTCATATACGGCTCCACGTCGCGCGGATCGATGATGGAATTGGTCACGTCGGGGTCATTGAAACTGCCGGTATTGTACACCATGAGCACGCCGCGGTCAACCGGTGGCACCTTGCGCGCAAGCTGATGCAGGCGGATAGTGGAGCTGAGTTTCCACTGCAGCGACAGCTGCTTAATGACGGCGCGTGCGGAATCGCAGAGCGTGAAAAACGATTGCTCGGTCGAAGGTGTCCAGTCGCAGTCGAGCTGCAGCTCACTGACGGTGTGCAGTCCGTTGAAGGTGCACATGTTGCGGGCGCGGCCTACGATATTGCGGGCAAGTGTCCCCTCGTTGCCTTTCATGGCTTTGAGGGCGTCGAGCGTGATGTAGACCACCGGCACGGTCTCCATCTTGGGAAAAGAGTCCACAAGCATGTCGTAGGTAGGGTAATCTACTCGCAGCGAGGCATTAGGCACGGCTTTCTCGTCGAGGCGCGGTGATTCACCCTTCACCACATCAAAGAGGCGCACATACATGCGGTCTATGTCGTAGCGGCGGAGAAAAGCGCGCTCCGCGCTGTCGAGATTCAGCACCGTCTTCCAGTAATACACGGCGCGCTTCTCGGCATGGAGATTTGTTTCCACCGTATCCGTGGCGGCCAACGGCGCATCGGTCGAGGCCGCGGCCCGGCTACAGGCGCAGAGCGACAGCAGCGAGAGGGAGAAAAGGAGAATGTATTTCATCATCGGGGTAATATTTCTTTTATGCAAATTTCGCATAAAAGTCACTACACGTCAAGCTTTCGGCCCGACGATGTATGAACTCCCTCCCGTGATGTATGAAATGATTCCGGCGGCTATTTCCAGACTATGTAATTGACATTTTCCCAGTCGGTATCGGCAGGCGTTCCGAATGTAAAGCGCGTGCCCGCCCCGTCGGTATAGAAGCCCGCGGCGGTGCTGCCCACGAGATACACGGCGTTGCGCACCCCGGCATCGGCGAGCGCCTGCGAGAAGTCGTGAAATGTCAGTCGGTCGAGGCTCAGCACCACACTCACTTTTCCGTCGATTTCGGCAAGAGCCTTGCGCAGCGACCTCCCTTTGGGCTTGTTTTCCACCACCTGACCGCCCACCACGAGCGGAAACTGGCGGAAGAAATACCCCTCCGACTCAATGGCCTTTTCGAGCATGGGAGTAGCGTCGGCCACGCCCACGGTAATCTCGCCGTCGATTATCGCACAGAATCCCGCCTTGGCCTCACCGCGGCTCAGTAGGTCGCCTTTCATCACGTAGGCCCCCGCAATCTGCCCGTTGTCGCCGCGCACGTCGGCAGCTTGCGCCACAAGCACCGCCGTCGAGTCAGCCAGCGCCTCTTTGCCTATCACCAGCCGCGGCGTAGCTCCCGAGGGGGTCAATATACGCAGAGTCACCCCGTCGACCACCGTATCGCGGGCGGTGACGAAGGCCGCCTCCTTCAGCGGCACAGGCACCTCGGCGGCTATGGAGTCGGCCGCCGCAACCTGTCCATGCGCCACAGACTCTACGGGCAAACGGTCGTCGGGCAAACATGTAATCAGGCATACCAATATCGTGATACTTACAGAGAGCAGCAATCCCACCGTGAACCATGGGAAACGACTCCTTTCAGAGCGCCTTACGGCCGTGATAGAATCATCAACGTCCTCATCATCCTCTTTGCTATCAAGCGAGAAGCCGGCCCGGGGAGACACATTGCAGGACTGCCTGCGACTTACAGGAGCCATACCCAACGGCGCCTTATGCTCAGGGACCGATTCTGATCGCGACTCACGCGGCGTGATTATGCGTATTTCATCATCATTGATTTCGTCATGCAGGTCACTCATAGCGTTTACTCCTTTTCAATTAGCTCTTTCAGTGCCTTCAGCGCCTCCTTCGAGGCCGAAACCTCGTGGCGGAACGTGCGGCAGTCCGACAGAATAAGCTTCTGCCGCTGCGGATTGATAAAGACAATGAAATCGCGGTTAACAATCAGGCTCTTACCGATGCGGATGAAGCGGTTGTCGGCGGCATCGAGCATTGCGGCGATCTGACTCTCGAGATGTCCGAGTTGCAGCGTCAGCACAAAGCGCCCGCCGTCGGCCATGGTGATCGACGAGTAATTGCCGTCGGCCGTGGCATAGACCACCGCATCGGCAGGCACGCGGATTACCTCCGCACTTGTAGTGAATAAGAGCCGTTTTTTCATGAACTTGCCGCAAAGTTAACATTTCTCCCCGACATTCCCTCACTCCCCGCCCCGTTATGTACAAAATACCCCGCCCGGGGGATGGAACCGCCGCAGCGTTTTATTCGGGATGCCAGGAAA
>JAIDUB010000026.1 GCA_029060405.1 Duncaniella sp.
TGAAGGCTCATCGCTGCTTGCCTCTTTCGATCAGTGGCGGATCATGCGTGTCAAATTGTGGTCGGAAACATCAGGCTCGACAACTCCGCTTTATCTTGCAGGAAAATCGAGTTACTTTCTCGATCGTTTCCGCTGGTATGGAGCTCTTCGCCCTATGAGTCCGGCAGAGGTCTTTGACTATCCTCCAGAAATGGACAATCTGCTTGCAAATCCTATTTTAGCCCGACCTCGTCCCGACTATAAAACCGTGCGCGGCACTGTCACCGGGCGACCGAAACCGCAGAATATTCCCTTGGATAGTCAGTCTTCACTGCCGGAAAATGAATTCGTGGAATCAGCACCCGTCACCGGCACGCTACCTGACCCTGAATTATCGACCCATGATGATGATGAACCCGAGGAGGAGGTTATAGAAAATGAGTGATATAATCCGTCTGCTACCCGACTCGGTAGCCAATCAGATTGCAGCCGGAGAGGTGATACAGCGACCGGCTTCGGTTATCAAAGAGCTTGTTGAAAACTCGATTGATGCAGGCGCCGATAATATAACCATAGTGCTTAAAGATGCCGGCAGAACGCTGATACAGGTAATCGACAACGGCTCGGGCATGAGCGATACTGATGCCCGTCTGGCATTTGAACGCCACGCCACATCCAAAATCAAGAGTGCCGACGATCTTTTTACACTTCGCACTATGGGATTTCGTGGAGAGGCGCTTGCCTCGATTGCGGCTATAGCGCAGCTTGACGTGCGCACCATGCTTCACGGCGCGTCAATAGGTACGCGTCTTATCATCAACGGTTCCAAGGTTGAGAGCCAGAATCCCGAAGCCGCCGCCCCCGGTACAAATATTATGGTTAAGAACATTTTCTATAATGTTCCGGCGCGCAGAAAGTTTCTCAAAAAAGATTCCGTGGAGCTCAGCAACATTCTGCGCGAATTTGAGAGACTTGCCCTCGTTAATATCAACACTGATCTTTCGCTCATTCACAACGATACCACACTTCATGCCTTGCGCCGAGCCTCTTTCAAGCAACGTATTGGGGATTTATTCGGAAAGGGAATCGAAAAACAGCTTATCCCCGTCGAGACAGAGACTTCGATAGTGAGAACAAGCGGTTTCATCTCGCTTCCCGAGAATGCACGCAAGCGAAATGCCCTCCAATATCTTATGGTCAACGGGCGCAACATGCTTCATCCGTATTTCAGGAAAGCGATTCTGCAATGTTATGACCGACTGATTTCACCCGAAGAGCAACCCAATTTCTTTATCAATCTTGAGGTAGATCCCGAAACAATCGACGTAAATATCCATCCTACCAAAAACGAGATAAAATTTGAAAACGAGCAGGCGATATGGCAGATACTCACAGCTGCCGTAAAAGATTCCCTTGGCCGATTCAACGCTGCTCCGGCAATAGATTTCGACGTGGAGGATGCACCTGATATTCCTGTGTTCAGTCCCACGGGAGGAATCATGCTAAACGAGGAACTTGATCCGACGTATGACCCGTTTGCCACAGCAGACAGTTCCAAGAAAAGTAACCAAGGTGGAGGTACACTGCGGGGAAGTCGAATTAACGGTAATATCCCGACTGACTGGGAAAAACTTTATGATGATTTCTCGCGCAAACGCGACGAGGCTATGGATGAAGTCGTTGGCAGCAGAATCAACGATACCGTAACGCAATCCGATCAGTTTATTCCGGCCTTTGAATCGCTGACCGACGGAGTGGATGATACGCTCCCGGCTACCTCTA
This sequence comes from Duncaniella sp., assembly GCA_029060405.1. GTDB lineage: Bacteria > Bacteroidota > Bacteroidia > Bacteroidales > Muribaculaceae > Duncaniella. The sequence goes on from JAIDUB010000026.1 coordinate 1,762, forward strand.
CGATGCAACTTAAAAATACTTATATCCTTACGCCATCGCGAAAAGGGTTGATGATAATTGACCAGTATCGTGCTCATGTAAGGATACTGTATGACCGATATATGGCGATGATTGATGAAAAATCATTTGTTGCCCAGCAGGTAATGTTTCCGGAGATGGTGCAGCTGTCGGCATCGCAGAATGTCACGCTTGAAACCATACTTCCGTATCTTGAGAAGCTCGGATTCACACTTTCCCCGCTTGGCGACAATTCTTGGAGCATACTATCCATGCCCACGGTTGTTTCCGGCAAGGGAGGCTCGGAAATCATATCAGGCATAATAAATACGGTAGAGGAGACCGGTGAAGACATAGCTTCGTCATTATATCGGCAGGTATCATTGTCAATGGCCCGCAGTAATGCTATCAACAGAGGCCGCACTCTCACATCGGCTGAAATGGAAAATCTTGTCAGCGATCTGTTCAAGAGTTCGTCACCGGCCCGTACTCCAGAGGGAAAACAGATATTCAGTGTAATTGATATAGAAAATATAAATTCATTGTTTTGAAACGCTTTGCCTTACTGATTGTCCTGATATCTTTCGTACTCCCTTTCATGAAAGCCGGGGACGAGTACCGGTTTTCTGTTCTCACCTGTATGCCCGGAAGTGAGATTTATGAACTTGAAGGACATGCAGGCATACGTGTGCAGCGTATCGATACCGTGACAGGCGCCATCTTGGCCGACAATGTGGTAGACTGGGGTAATTTTGACTTTTCCGCACCCAATTTTGTATACCGCTTTGTGAAAGGTGAAACCGATTATTCCGTTGATGCAAGGCCTACCCCTTATTTTCTCGGTGCCTATGCATATCAGAAGCGTAAGGTTTATGAGCAGCCACTCAATCTCAACGACGCCCAGAAACGACGCCTTATCGAGGTACTTAATGACAATTTTTCACCCGAAGCACGTATATACCGCTACAATTACATAAAGGATAACTGCGCCACACGCATAGTGAATGTTATAGAAAAAGCGGTCGAGGATACTTTGACATTATCGTCATCCCGGCTTCCGGCATCCACTTTCCGTGAGGCCATGAGCTATTATCACCGCAATTATCCGTGGTATCAGTTTGGTATAAATCTTGCCCTCGGATCTTCCCTTGATAAGAAGATTGATGACAGGCTGATGATGTTTTCACCCGAGGCGCTCCGGCGCATGCTTGAGGGAGCCACTTACTCGGGAGGGGGAGAGGTTATCAGCGGCACATCCGTAGCTGTTGATTCGCCTGTCGCAACCGCTATTCTCCCTGCCACGCCTTGGTATCTTACTCCTATGGCCGTTGCTTTCGCGGTATTGATTATCACGCTCATCATTACCGTGCACGATATAAAACGAAAAAATATTTCCCGCTGGTACTATTCCTTATTGTACTCTGTATTCGGTATACTCGGGCTCGTACTTACGTTTCTGATATTCATATCGGTTCATGAGGCAACCTCTCCTAACTGGTTGTATCTGTGGCTTAATCCGCTCTGTTTTGTAGCATCAGCGGGCATATGGGTAAAAAAAGCTAAAAAGTTGGTATTTTGCTACCAAATTGTTAATTTTGTACTCTTGATTGCGCTTCTGGTAATATTTTTTACCGGAGTGCAAAAGCCTGACCCTGCATTTTATCCGCTGGTATCAGCTGATATTATCGCATCGTCGGCATACATCTATATCAGTCTATGCAGTCGAAAAACCATCTCATAATACGCATAGCATCGGTGCTCGTGGCATCGATGGCCATGATAAATGCCGGAGCTGTAACTCTGCCGAAGCAGAGTGTCGGGCAGCGTCCATCGCTTGTTGTGGGTATTGTGGTGGAAGGTCTTGATGAAGAATATGTGAAGCTTCTTCGCGACCACTTCGGTGACGGAGGCTTTAATCGTCTGCTGAAAGACGGGGTGACTATAGAAAATATCGATTATGGACCCGGACTTGATGCCACGGCTGCTGCCGCTGTCGTAATGACTGGGGCATCGCCGAGTGTAAATGGGGTTCCGGCTTCTACGGTGTATGATGTAGTTACACGCACGGAGCATCCGGTACTTAACTCTTCAATCACCACAGCTTCGCTTGCCAAGGGATATACGCCGGCACTTCTGCTTGTATCTACTCTGGCCGACGAAGTGAGGATAACTGAGGATGGTCTGAATCAGGTTCATTCCATAGCCGCTGACCCTCAGATGGCCATTGTACTCGGCGGCCATGCTGCTTCGAGCGCTTTCTGGATTGACGATGTTACCGGCAAATGGACCACATCATCGTATTTCCGGGAAACACCTACGGTGATATCGAAGCATAATTTCTCGCGTCCGCTGTCACTTCGCATCGATACAATGGCGTGGACTCCATCGATGGAGCTGTCGCGTTATCCCGATCTTCCGGAGCATAAAAAGCTATATCCGTTCCGCTATACATTTCCCAAACGGGATCCGCAGGCCTACAAAGCTTTCAGCACATCGGCGGCAGGAAACAGGGAAGTGACCGACGTAGCTGTAGATTATATCAAGGAACTCGGTATGGGGTCGCGTAATGTAACTGACATGCTTAACGTCGGGTTTACAGTTGCTCCCTATAAGTATGGTAGTCAGGCCGACAACCGTATAGAGACCATGGACGCATATCTGCGGCTTGACTCTGATATTGCGCGAATCATGAAAGCGGTCGAGTCTACCGCCGGAATGGATAAAGCCGTAGTATTCTTGGCCGGTACCCCTGCACCGGCGTCGCGTAAACGCGATGATGAAAAATGGCACATACCTACCGGTCGCTTTTCGCCCCGTATGGCCACTTCACTGCTCAATATGTATCTCATAGCCATTCATGGTAACGGAGAATACGTGAGCGGTTTTCATAACGGTTACTTCTATCTCAACCACAACCTGATTAAGGAACGCGGACTTGATGCGGCCTCGATCAGAAAACAGTCGGCCGACTTTCTGCTGCGCATGAGCGGGGTAAGCAGAGTATACACTATCGACGATATAATAGCGCGTGATGCCGGTGACAATCCTGTAGCACTGCGCCGCAACACATATTTTCCTCAGGCCGGTGACCTGCTCGTGGCCGTAAATCCCGGATGGATTATCACTGATTCGCCCGAAGATGAAGTGCTTGCGCCCGATGTCACGGCTGTGAGTTTCGCATCAACCATTTCTCCGGCATGGATTCTCGCACCCGGTCTGACTCCGACGACGATAGGGGAAGTGACCGATGCCCGTTCCATTGCACCTACTATAAGCCGAATTCTGCGGATACGGTCGCCGAATGCCACGTCACTCCCTCCTCTGCGAATCGAGTGATGAAATATCAATATATCAATAAGTAAATAAAGAATAAAACAATATATGTC
>JAIDUB010000027.1 GCA_029060405.1 Duncaniella sp.
AATTGTTTTTTCTTTTCCTAACAATCTAACACTTGTTAAAAATGTTAAATCCCTTGCAATGCAACATAGAAGGGACGTTGCTTTGCAACGTTGGTCATGCCCGCCCGCGAATGTTGCGTGTAAATTTCGCCCCGCGCACGTGAAACGGTGTTCTTTGCATTGTACATGCAGTTTGCATGATAAATACCCTGATAATCAATCCTGTAGGGACGCACACTCGGGTGCGTCCGGCCGGGCAAAAAGGTAATTTAACACCCCGTTAGTAAAATCAGGGCTGGAAGCCCGTCGTTGTACATAGCCGCGGGTGAAGACCGCGGACAAGTGCCCGTGAGAATTTGAGCTGCGGAGCTGCGATGTCGTTTGGGTCGCTCCTACGACATCGCAACTCCGCAGCTCATGAGGGCATATCATACTGTTCTCCACGGGCTTGCGCCCGTGGTTATCCACAACATCGTGCCTTCGGCACTCACATCACCGCCACGCCATCGTCGCGCACCATCCCGCGCCGGGCGCTCCGTTGTAGCGCCCCTACTGGGCTGATTATTAACTACTTGTAATACACCACGGAGGGGTCGTGATCTTTATAACCCCGGGTGCTCGTCACCCGGGGGTAGCCCTACCATATCCCATCCAACCTCGGAGAGGTTGAACAATGCCATCAGCGAAAGCCTAATTGCATCCCCCGGAAACGGTGAAAAGCACCGACCCTACATCGCAGGCTGATTTATCGCTTGTTTAATATGCGATTTCGTGTGGAATTTTAGGAAACGGGAATTTTTTGTATCTTTGCATTTCGGCGGTGAGATGGCCGCCGATCCTAATTATATTTCTACACGTTACGCGTTATGAGCAATTCGTTTTTCAGCCGCATTCCGGTGGTGACTAAAAACCTGATTATCATAAATTTTATAGTTTGGCTGGCAATGTTTGTATTCCCGGCCAAATTCGGCGTGAGTCTTGAAAACTTCCTCGGGCTTCACTATTTCAAGGCCGGGGATTTCAATCCGGCGCAGCTGGTGACATATATGTTCATGCACTCGCGCGACTCGCTGGCTCACATATTTTTCAATATGTTTTCGCTTTTCATGTTTGGCTCTATACTCGAGCGCACTCTGGGCAGCGCGCGGTTTCTGTTTTACTACATCTCGGTGGGAATAGGAGCGGCTCTGTTTCAGGAACTGACTTGGTCTCTTACATGGGAAAATGACCTCATGAAGGCAATAGCGATGAATTATCAGGTAGACTTCCCCGAAGCGCGCATGATGGTGGCTCAGCTTCAGGCTTCGCCCGAGGGCATGGAGCAGATAAGCATGTATCTCAACCGGTTCGTGACCATAGGAGCGTCGGGCGCCATCTACGGCGTGTTGCTGGCGTTTGGCATGATTTACCCGAATATGCCTATGTATCTGATGTTTATTCCCGTTCCCATCAAGGCGAAATACATGGTGATAGGCATGGGTGTGATAGAGCTGCTCATCGGACTGAGCGGCGGTCATGGCGACGGAGTGGCACATTTCGTTCACCTCGGCGGCATGCTCATAGGTCTTGTCATAATTCTCTACTGGAAGAAAAAGGGGCTGCTTGATGGCGTGGGCTATTGACAGGCGATTGACTCAGGCCGGGCCTGCCGTGACGGCGGTGGCCGTGAATGCGGCCGTGTTTGTGCTGCTGCGCATTGCGGCGGCCGTGGCGGGCGACGGTGTGCTTCGATGGGTGGAGATGCCGTCGGGTATCGGGCTATTGCTGTCGCGCCCGTGGACGGTGTTGACCTACATGGTGTCGCAGTATGATTTCTTTCACCTTGCCGTGAATATGATATGGCTGTGGTGTTTCGGGCGGTTTCTCGCCGACATCATGCCGCCGCGGCGCTGGTGGAAACTATATATCGCGGGCGGACTCGGAGGCGCGGCTGTGTTTGCGACCGCGTGCGATCTGCTGCCATCGCTGTCGGGCACAACGCATTGGCTCATAGGCTCGTCGGCAAGCGTGATAGCGATTGTGGCCGCCACAGCCATATTGATGCCTCGACTCGAGGTGCAGCTTTTCATGATAGGCCCGCTGCAGTTGCGCTGGGTGGCGTGGATAACGATAGCCCTCGATCTCACCGGACTTTTCGGAGTGCATCCGGGCGCTCATTTCGCTCATGCAGGCGGATTGATTGCCGGCGGGGCTTATGCCCTGTATCTGCGCCGCAAGCCCGTGCATCACCCTGACGGCACCGACGACCGCACGAGGCTCGATGTGCTTCTCGACAAGGTGCGCCGCTCGGGGCTGGGCTCCCTGAGCATGGACGAGAGGCGCGAACTTATGAGATTGTCGGAACGCTTAAGACCATAATTAACGGAAATGGCAACGGTAAGAGCTTTTTTCAGCAACCTTTTCAGGCGGTTTCACAGCACGATACGTGCCGTGACCGTGGGCGTGAACGGCATAGTGTTTCTCGCCACGGTTTTCTCGGCCTACGGCGGATGGTTTGATCCGGCCCGTGTGCCGGTAGCCGCACTCGCCGCCATGATATTGCCCGCCCTGCTTGTGGGCGGCATCGTGCTCATGATAATCGATTGCTTCATAAGCTACCGGGTGGCCGTGATGATACTTGCATCGTGGCTCATATCGATGCCCGAGATACTGATATTTTTCCCCCTCAACATATTCAGCGAGAAGCTCACTCCCGAGCAGGAGGCCCGCACCTTTACCCTCCTGACCTACAACTGCCTGCATCTGCATAACTACGCCCCTACCGACTCGATGACCACCAACGGCACGGCGTCATACATACTCGCCACCGACGCCGATGTGGTTAACCTTCAGGAACTCGAGTTTCTGTCGCCGCGAAAGTCGGTGCATCTCACTTCAGAGCAGGTTGATTCGCTCAAGAGCCGCTATCCCTACCGAGTGATCGATGCCGGTCAGCAGCTGTCGGTATTATCAAAATTTCCCGTCGAACCTATCCACATCACCATACCCAAGCGCTCGTCGCCATGTCTGATAGGGGCATATCGCCTTGACATTAACGGCACGACGGTCAATCTCTACAACGTGCATCTGAAATCGATAGGCCTCAGCACCGACGACAAGACTCTCTACCGCGAGCTCCCCGGAAAGATCAAGGAGACCGAGGGTGCCGAACTGCGCGAGGAGATTCGCGACGTGAAGCAGCAGCTTGTGAGCAAGCTGGCTCAGTCGTTTGCAGTGCGCGGCATCGAGGCTCGCTGGCTCCGCGAGGTCATCGACTCCATAGGCGGCAACACCATAGTGGCCGGCGACTTCAACGATATACCCGGCTGCCACGCCCAGCGCGTGATCATGAACGGTGACCTCCACGACGCTTATGCCGACAACGCTTTCGGTGCCGTAATCACCTATCACGACAACCGCTTCTACTTCCGCATCGACCACATACTCTACGGCGGTGACCTGAAAGCGGTCGACATACGCCGCGACACCCCTCCGTGGAGCGACCATTATCCCCTCTTCACGAGGGTGAGGTTTTAGGTGGGTATCCGGAGGCGCTTATTTGTCAGCGTCTCCGCACTTAAGTGCGGAACACATGCCCAAATACGATAGCTCCCCCGCGCTTTGATTTCTTGTGTTTTTTCGTTAACTTTGCCTAATGCATAACGGCGCAAACAAGATACATACTCTCTCAACCCTGAACTTCACTCCGTAATAATAAACCCCTAAAAATACAACATGCGAACCCTAACCCTCCTTGCGGCAGGTGCAATGGCGCTTTCCGCATCAATCTCAATGACAATGAACGCCCAGTCATCACCGGCGGCCGAAGCTAATCCATTGCTGAAGCCCTACACAACTCAGTTTCAGATTCCGCCTTTCGAGAGCATAACCCCAGCCATGATTCTCGAGGCAGTGGAAAAAGGCATCGACGAGCAGAAAGCCGAAATCCGTGCCATATGCGTAAACCGCGCCGTGCCCGACTTTGACAACACCGTTCTCGCCATGGAAAAGAGCGGCGAGACACTCAACCGCGTCATGGCGCTTTTCTTCGCCTTCGACGACGCCCTTTCCTCACCCGAACTTGAGGAAGTAGCCGCCAAGGTATACCCGATGTATTCCGACGCATCCGACGAGATCATGATGAATCCGCTCCTCTTCGACAAGGTGAAATATGTCTACGACCATCGCGACGAGCAGGGCCTCGACCCGCAGCAGAAACTCGCCGTGGAAAAACTCTACAAGTCGTTTACCCGCAACGGCGCCCTGCTCTCCGACGAGCAGAAAGAGGAACTGAAGAAAATCAACGTAGCCCTCGCCGACCTGTATCTCAAATACAACAAGAACCTACTGAGCGCCACCAATCAATTTGAGCTCGTGGTATCTGACCCCGCCATGCTTGCCGGCCTGCCCGCGTCGCTCGTGGCTACTGCCGCCGACGAAGCCCGCGAGCGCGGCAAGGAAGGCTCATGGGTATTCACCCTCCACGCCCCGTCGCGTCTGCCCGTGCTCCAGTATGCCGACAACCGCGACCTGCGCCGACAGATGTATGAAGGATACACCTCGCTGGCGACTGCCGCCCCCTACGACAATCGACCGGTAATCAACGAAATCGTCAAGCTCCGCGCCCGCAAGGCTCATCTGCTCGGCTTCAAGAACTATGCCGATTACATGACCGACAACGTGATGGCCAAGACCACCGAAGCAGCCGAAAATCTGCTCATGCAGATCTATCGCCCCGCCGTTGACCGCGTGCAGGAAGAAGTGGCCGAGATGCAGGCAGTGATCGATGCCGAAAACGGCGGCTTCACCCTCGCCCCGTGGGACTACTACTATTATGCCGAGAAAGTGCGCCGCAACAAGTTTGCCCTCGACGAAAACGAGGTGCGCGCCTACTTCTCGCTCGAAAATGTGCGCAAAGGCATCTTCACCCTTGCCGAGCGCCTCTACGGTGTGAAATTCAACGAGCTCCCCGATGCGCCGAAATACCATCCCGAAGTCAACGTGTATGAGGTGACCGACCTCGACGGCAACCATGTGGCCGTGTTCATGACCGACTACTTTCCCCGCGCCTCCAAGCGTCAGGGCGCATGGATGAGCGAGTTCCAAGGCTCATTCGTCGACCCCGACGGCACCTCTCAGCGCCCCATCATATTCAATGTAGGCAACTTCACCCGTCCCGCCGGCGACACCCCCGCCCTGCTCACCCTCGACGAGGTCGAGACCATGTTCCATGAATTCGGTCACGGACTCCACGGCATGCTCACACGCGCCAAGCTCCGCTCGCAGGCCGGTACTAACGTCGACCGCGACTTTGTGGAGCTCCCCTCGCAGATCACCGAGCACTGGGCACTCGAGCCCGAACTGCTCAAAGACTACGCCTTCCACTACCAGACAGGCGAAGTGATTCCCGACTCGCTCATACGCAAGCTCGAAGCCGCCTCTACCCACAATCAAGGCTTCATGACCACCGAGCTCGCCGGTGCGGCACTGCTCGACCTCCAGTGGGGCAAGCTCAATCCCGAAGGTGACACCGACGTGGAAGCCTTCGAAGCTCAGGTAGCAAAAGACCTCGGCATGCCCGAGCAGATTGCATTCCGCTACCGCTCGCCCTACTTCAAGCACATATTCGGTTCCGACGGCTACGCCTCGGGCTACTACACCTACCTCTGGGCAGCGGTGCTTGATACTGACGGATTCGAGCTCTTCAAGGAAAAAGGAGTGTTTGATCCCGCCACAGCCGAATCCTTCAAGAAAAACATTCTCGAGATGGGCGGCAGTGCCGACCCCATGGAACTCTACATCAAGTTCCGCGGCCACGAGCCCAAAGTCGACGCCCTCCTGCGCTCACGCGGCCTCAAGCCCGCCCCCTCGATAGGCGACGTCACCACCCCCGGCGGCAAGTAATTTCGAGCCACCCGGCAGCCAAGATAGCTGCCGATTGAAAAAAATTGCTTAACTTAGCGCTGCAAAAAGACTGATCTGCCACGTCTTTTTTGCAGCGCTTCTTATATCCGTATACACACATAACCTTATTCCACACACTCTCTCCGTCATGAATCATCGCTTGGCCCTGCTGCTCATCTTCATATCTATCCTCACATCGTGTGGCCGCCACGGCAATGATGTGCTCAACCGTGCCGATGACATCATGGAGGACGATCCTGAGCAGGCACTTGAGTTGCTTACGTCGGTCGACGCGGCCGCATTGAGCGGATCTGACGCCGCTTATCGCGCCATGCTTCTCACGCAAGCACAGATGAAGTGTAGTGCAGACATACCCTCCGATTCGCTTATCAACTCGGCGATCGAATATTATCGTACAGCGCGGGATGACGATCGCCGCCTGCGGGCGTTTTTCTACAAAGGCTACATATCTTTTTACCAAAAGAATTATCGTGAGTCAATGAAATATATTCTTGAAGCCTATGAAATGGCTAAAGAACTCTGCGCCCCGCTCTGGATAGCCCGTTCGGCCGAGATGCTGTCTGATATAAATTTTGAGGTATACAATTATCCGCAAGCTGAGGTGTATTCCCGTGAGACTATTGACAATTACCGGCTTGCAGGGAAATCCAACAATGTGGATTACGCCTTGAGTGATCTTGCCGTAATATTATTTAATCAAGACAAACATCAAGAGGCATTGGCAATACTTGACAGCATATATTTATCTGCCTTAAAGAAAAATCCTGTAGACTCGGCATTGCTAAACTATATCAGAGAGCCATTGATAGGAACTTTGATTGATAGTCGACAGATCAACAAATTGAAAAATTATGGTCTCTACGAACCCGATGGTACCTTTGAGAATTATATCAAGCAAGGATTTCTATCATTGTATGAAGAAAATTTTACTAAAGCTGACTCTGCAGCATCATATGCAAGCCGCATGGCAACAACGAATGATGAACGCATACGGAGCATGTTTTTAAGATTCAGATATGCACTTTTGACCGAAGATTATTCCCTTGGAGCGAAGTTGGCCGATTCCTTGTTGAAAATGCAGAGTCAGACGGTAAATGAGGTTCTATATGAGTCGGTAACCGGTGTGCAGAAAGACTTTTATTCAGAGCGTTCAAGCAGTTATGAAAGAAGATCGGAAAAGCTTCTTAAATCATTAATTATGGCTGTCATTGCGTCCCTTATCATATTGTCACTTTCTATTTGGATATTTAAACTGAAGATAAAGCAACGAAAAGAGAAACTCGAATCGGCAATGTCCTCGCTTATGGAAATGAAAAGTCAGGCTGACAGAATAAGCAATGATAATATAAGATTGTCGAAAATATTAAAGAAAGAATCGGACAATCGACATCTTTCCGAGCTCAAAAATGCTGAAATCATCGAATCTCTTTTCAAGCAGAGGTGGACTACTCTGAATATGTTGTGTAACGAATACTTTGAATTGAGTGATTCAGAAAAGATACAAAACTATATACTACGTAAAGTAGAGAACGAGTTTAAAACTATATGCTCTAAAAAGAGCCTGAAGCAGATAGAAGAAGCTGTTGATACATACATGAATGGAATCATGAAACTTTTAAGAGAAGAATGCCAATTCCTGAAGGAGGATGATTTTACTTTTATATCTCTGATTTTTGCTGGTTTCTCTGTGAGAGCAGTATGTATGTTTACAAGCATTAAGTACAAATATTTCTATCTTAAGAAATCGAGAATTCAGAAACGAATATCTGAATCGAATGCAATCCATAAAGAATTATTTCTGACAAAATTATCATAGACCGATGATAAATAAGTTATCATCAACCACTCATGCATATACAACTGAGAATCAGAAGAATACAGCCGCGCAAGATTAATGAGGAAAAATCCATAAGCTCTCATATTGTAAGAAGCGATGGTATAGTGTGTTATACACACTAATGAGGCAAAATAATTAAACGGATTATTGCCTGTCTTAAGTAATGTAATGCTAATTTTGCATCATCATCAACAACACCTTTTTTATGAAAAAATTATTAATTAGCCTTATTGCGCTTGTTCCGCTATGGGCGATGGCGCAGGATAATGTGCAGGGACCTCAAGCACAATTACGGTGGGGAGTCATGGCCGCTTTCGACTGCAATAGAGCCGAGAGTTTTATGTCGGCCGGTTTTGATGCCAAGGTATATCCCGGCTTCACTTTAGGCGGAAATATGCGCTACACCACCACCGACGGATGTTTCATCGAAGCGGGTCTTAATGCCGGGTTCGACCACAATAAACTGCGCCCGGCCGTCGACGGCGATCCTCGTGTTATACTTGACCGCTGGCGACTGTCGGTGCCCGTGATGGTGGGATATGACTGGAGCACTGATCAACTTTGCAAATGGATACCTATGGTAGGTCTGGAACTGAACTATTATATCTCAACGGGAACCGGAGGGCTCCCTGCAGGCGTGCGCTACAGCTCGTCAGAGCTATGGCGTAAGGTTGATCTGGCGCTATGCGCCGGGTTCGGTGTAACGTTCGGCAAGCACTTCGAGGTAGATCTTCTTGCGCATATGAGCACATCGAAAATCAATAAGAATAAATATCAGGTACTCGAATCGGAAAAATATTACCCGTTTCGTGGCACAGTAGGCGTGAAATATTTCTTCTGACCGGAATTGCCTCCGGCGGAAAGCAAACGTCCCTCCCTCACCACAGCGCTTTTATTTATTGATTATCAGGCCAGTAGGGACGCGATTCTTCGCGTCCGCCGCGAAAACATGAGGCGAATCATACTCTTTTGAAGAAATTATATTCCTTCGATCCATGTTGCCTATGCGGACGCGAAAACACGAGGCGAATTATACTCTTTTGAAGAAATTACATTTTTTCGATCCATGTTGCCCATGCGGACGCGAAGAATCGCGCCCCTGCCGCCCAATATCTCAACGCATTAACACATAAATGCCTGCGTCAGGATGCGTTTTTGTCAACTAAAATCAGGAAAGAAGCTATTTCTTGTGGAGGGAGATGTAGATGGCGCTGAAGATGCCGAGGGCGACGAGCATAATGGCCTGAAAACTCCACATCACGATGGAGAAGGCTGCGCCGTCGACGTTGCTGATGCCGTAGAGCGAGAGGGCAAACATCACGGCGAGGTTCCACGGACCGAGACCGCCGTTGGAGGGTACGGCCATCGAGTAGCTGCCAAACATGAATATCACCAGTCCGGGCACGAGTCCGTAGAATGAGCCGGGTGAGGTGATGAGCTCGCGGGTGAAGGGGAAGGCGTAGAGGCACACATATGTTTCGAGGAAGTAGCAGCCCCATATTCCGAATGTGAGCACAAGATACATCCACGGGCGGTTGAGATGAAAGAGCACCTTGAAACCGTTCCACATATTGTCGAGGGTGCCGTCGATGCTTTTTACTATCGCCGAGTTGTGGTAGTGACGGTTGAGGAAGTCAAAGAGGGCGAGGACGCCGAATATGGTGACCCACAGCCACGGGCTGCCGACATAGTGCTCCAGATCGCGGCCTATCGCATAGTGGGAGAAAAAGCGGTGGAGCGGTGCGCTCGCCACGGCCCATGTCAGCAGCGAGAGCACTATGATGGTAAGGGCATCGCTCGAGCGGTCGCCAAGATCGGTGCCTATCACCGTGGACAGGGGCGCTTTCTCACGCTTTGACATGTAGACGCATCGCCATCCCTCGCCCAGCCACGGGAAAACGAGATTGAGGGCGTAGGCTCCGAATATCGAGATGCTCTCCACCACCACGGGCACGCGCGGCAGACCTACCGAACGCAGCTGTATGCCCCAGCGGATACCGCGTATTATGTGGCTGCACATGGTAATGAACATCATCAGGGCTATGTAGCGGAAGTCGCAGCCGCGATGGATCGTGTCCATTACTTCATGGAAGTCGACTTTCCGGAACAGCCACACGATCATTCCGGCCGATACGGCAAACGGTATAAGATATTTCAGCCAGCGAAGCACCCGGTGAAGCGCTGACTCGGCGGCGGGAGATACTTTAGGCAGATGCATAATTATTGACGAGGGTTTATAGCTTTAACACTGTCAGGGGGCCGGTCGTTCACGTTTCTTGCCGAAAAATCGGTTGATGATCACCGCAAGGGCTCCGTCGCCGGTCACGTTGCAGGCCGTGCCGAAGCTGTCCATCGCGATATAGAGGGCTATCATGAGGGCTATCATCTGCTGGTCAAATCCCAATATGGAACTGAGCAGACCGAGCGAGGCCATGATGGCTCCACCGGGTATACCGGGCGCGGCTATGATGGTGACACCGAGCATGGCTATGAAGTGGATGAAATGACCGGTCTCCACGGGCTGGCCGTGCATGATCACGAGGGCGAGGGCGCAGGCTACTATCTTCAGGGCGCTTCCCGACATGTGGATCGTGGCGCATAGCGGCACCACAAATCCGGCTATATCCTCGTCGACACCCATTTTTATGGTCTGCCTGAGGGTGACGGGGATTGTGGCGGCCGATGACTGGGTGCCGAGGGCGGTGAAATAGGCGGGCATCATGGTGCGGAGCATGCCGAAGGGATTGCCGCCGCCGAAACATGCTGCCACGCAGTATTGAAGCACGAGTATAAACACGTGAAGCACGAATATTACCGCTATGATTTTAATGAAGGTGGTCAGGATTACTCCCACCGTGCCCTCGCAGGTCATTATGAGAAATATGCCGAAGATGTAGTAGGGCAGCAGCGGCAGAATGGCCCGGTCGATAGTCTTGGCTACGATGGCGCGGAATTCGTCCATGCCGCGCCGCAGGGCCGTGCCGTTAAGGAATGCAATGCCCAGACCGAGCATGAACGACAGCACCAGCGCCGTCATCACGTCGAGCACAGGCGGAATCGATACAGTGAACCACGGCTCGGTGACGGCACCGTGTTCTACGGCTGCAAGCTGCTCCTGCCCCGATATGAGCGAGGGGAATGTAAGCACGCCGGTGTAATAGCTCAACAGTCCGGCAAAAAAAGTGGCGCCGTAGGCAAGCAGGGCGGTAGCTACGAGGAGCTTCCCGGCGCGCGAACCTATATCGGCTATCGCCGGAACCACAAATCCCACTATGATCAACGGAATCATGAATCCGAGAAACTGCCCGAAGATGCCGTTGAAAGTGGCGGCAGCCGCCGCCAGCCATCCGGGCGCGATATATCCTGCGCCTATTCCGGCGACTATCGCTATAGCGATACGGCCCAGAAGTGGAATGCGGAGTGTCATATCGTCGTCAGCCGAATTTACTTATCTTGCGGAGCGCACTCTCGTTGAGTATCTTGATCTTGCGGCCGTCGACCACTATTATATGCTCGCCTACGAAATTGCTGAGCGTGCGTATGGCGTTGGATGTGGTCATATTCGACAGGTTGGCAAGATCCTCACGGCCGAGATAGATATTGAGAGTCATGTTGTCGTCCTCATATCCATAGTTGTCAATGAGCACTATCAGAGCCTCGGCCAGACGGCCGCGTATATGCTTCTGGGTGAGATTTACGATACGGGTATCTGACGAGCCGAGGTTGCGCGACAGTTCATGGATGAAAAACATCGACAGGTCGGAATTCTTGCGTATCATCTCCTCGACAAGCTTCATGGGAAGGGTGCCGAGTATCGACGGCTCGAGAGTGCCCGCGCTCGACACGTAAGGCTCGCCGGCGAAATATGCACGGTAACCGAAATACTGTACGGGCTTGATCAGACGCAATATCTGCACCCGACCGCCCACGCCGTCCTTGTATTTCTTCACCTTTCCCTTCAGGAGAGTCCAGAGGTATTCGGGTTCGTCGTTTTCGGCGTATATGATCTGGTTTTTCTTGAATCTGTGAATCTCGAAATTGTCGGTAATGATGCGCTTTTCCTCGCTGTTGAGTATCGACCATATTTCGGCAAGATCCTCAGAAATGACCTGTTCTAATGTGCTTTTTATCATTTATCTACCGTGCAACTATGCTTTATAACACAAAATTAGCTCATTGATTTCAAAAACGCCCGAATCGCGGGTTAAAAAAGGTTAATCAAAGGAGCGATGGTGCGCGACGGGGGCTGTTGATGGTGTGCGGAAATGGTGCAGACTGCCCGAAGCAATCACTACCACCAATCATCAAAACCTAATTACCTAAAAAAAATACCCCGGAGGGGTAGTCTTCTTACTAACCCCGGGTTCTTGCAACCCGGGGGAATCATGCCATAAAACATACATCAGCCCGGGAGGGGCTGGACGACCATGCGGCATGGTTCAACCTCTCCGAGGTTGGATGGGATATGGTCGAACTACCCCGGGTGGCAAGCACCCGGGGTTATAAAGATCACCACCCCTCCGGGGTGTATCGGAAATAGCTAATAATCAATCCTGTAGGAACGCTCACTCGGGAGCGTCCGGCGCTTGATGGTGCGCGACGGGGGCGGTGGGAGGTGCGCGACGGGGGCGGTGAGTGCCGAAGGCACGAGGTTGTCGATAACCACGGGTGTAGCCCGTGGAGAGCAGAACGAAAGCATACCTCATGGTGAGCTGCGGAGCTGCGGTGTAGTAAGGGCGACTCAAACGACATCGCAGCTCCGCAGCTCAAGTGCTCGGGATTGTTTGTCCGCGGGCTTCACCCGCGGTTATGTACAACAACGGGCTTCCAGCCCTGAATTTTAGGCGGTTGGCCACTACAAAATTACCCTTTTGCGCGGCCGGACGCACCCGAGTGTGAGGGCACTGAAAAAGTCAGCGATTTCATGTTATTTTGTGGATTTACCGAATAATCAGCACTCATACAAGGCCATAT
>JAIDUB010000028.1 GCA_029060405.1 Duncaniella sp.
TAAACCCTAAACCCTCCCCCTAAGGCCTCACCCCTAAAACCTAAGGCCTATACCCTAAAACCTTAACCCTAAGGCCTAAACAGAATCCTATGAAATATCTGTTGATTACACTGACCTCCCTGCTGATGCTTACGGGATGTGGCTGGATAGGTGACAGCGATGAATGCCCTGTCACTGACAACTCCACGATATCCCTTAGCTTCAACATGATGACGTCAGGTCCCATACTTTCACGAACCGACGCCGACCCGGCTCACCGCGAGGTCGACAGTGAGTATCGTGAGTTTGAAGACGGTATCGACATAAGTGACCTTGCCGTATTCATCTTCGCCAAAATTACAGGAAGCGCCGAGCCTGAAAGACTTGTATACAAGCTCACCGATCTCACTAAAAGCGACGATGCACGCATCAAGGTATTGATGCTGTCAGGATCTTATCAGGTCGACATCATGATTTTCCGTGATGATCTCATGGAGATACTCGGAGGATATGAGATCACACCCGAGGGACAGGAAAACATATCATTCCGCATGCTCGTGATGGCCAACTGCTCATCGCCCGGCACTAATGCCGCCGCCAAGTGGAATGCTATCGACGGCAAAGATTACACCAAGGTGATAGAGCAGCTCGATACGTGGGACTTCGCCATGGGCTACATATATAACCCCGACGGCACTGGCGACGTCACTTCCCTCTATCAGAACAAGAAGAAACATGTACCCATGTTCGGTACATATATGTTCCCTCCCGTTTCGGAAGATGCCCTTTACTACAGCCGCCCCGAAAACCGCGTGTATCTCGGCGAGATGGATCTGCTCCGCGCTCTTGCCAAGGTGAGGGTAGTGGATAATATCCCCGGTAAAGTCGACGGATTTCCCCGTATTTCATCCGTGGAGTTTGTCAGCTCGCAAAGTGAGGCTCATCAGCTTCCTTACGATGCCGCCAAATATGTCAACGGTCAGCAGGTGCACGACCCTGCCATAGCTCATCCCGAAAACTCTCTCACTCCTGAAAACCCCATAATATATCGTCTCGGCACTCTCCCCGCGGCATGGTGCATGACCCCTCCCGATGAGCGCAAGGGTGAGGTATTCATAGGCTTCGTCCCCGAGCAGCAGATCTCGATAGTCAACAACGTACTTGATTCCGGTATGCCCATGTTCCGCATCACTATAGATGTGATGAAGGCCGACGGTGAGCTCGAGACTTTAACCTACGATGTGCCCATGACCCGCTACAACGGCAAGACGTTCAATTTCGGTGCCAACATTTTGAGAAATCATATCTACACACTTTCGGTCGACGGTTTCGGAACTGAGCTTGACCTCCATGTCGACCTTGTGCCTTACCGCTCATGTGTGCTTGAACCTTTCTTCGGTCTCGACCGCGATTAATACTTTCACAATACCACATTTCCTCCTACGATGAAGTTATCTCGCTATATATCTTTCCTTTTTGCAATCCCCGCGCTCATCTTCACTGCCTGTGAGGATGAATTGCCATATGACTCTTACGCTATCGGCGAAGGCGATGCCAATGTCAGTGCCCAAGTTGAGTTCCGGTCACTTGAGCCCGCTCTCGATTCCCGCGCCGCAGGCAATGCCGTCAACACCATCGATGAACTGTGGATGGTGATATATAAGTTCAATGCCGACGGCACCGAGGCCGGACTTTATGAGAAGGTGAAAATCTACGACAAGGCCGATAATTATTATGTCCTTCCCGGTTCCAACTTCCAGATAGACCAGACCGGCAATTCCGGTGTCCCCGGCGATGCTTCCACTGTCACCCCTCCGTCGGGTACTAACGTAGGCCCCAACGACGGAGCTGTAGGTGCTACCGGTGAAGTTACTCCCCGAGCCTCGTTCAAGCTCCCCAATATCCCTTATGGCCGCTACAAAATGTTTGCCGTGGCCAATGTCGATCTCACCGATGTCGACTGCACCACTGTCGATGCTCTGCGCAAAACCCGCTTCAAGTGGAACACCGATGTGAAACTCGATAATCAGATGTTCGGCTATTTCACCCTCACGTCGCAGCAGACATCCAATGCCGAAGCTCCGCTCATTACCCTCAATCAGCCTGAGGTGTCGCTCCATGCATGGGTGAAGCGTCTGGTATCGAAAGTAACCGTGTCATTTGACGCATCGGATCTTAAGGATAACGTCCGTATCTACATCAAGAGCGTTACTATTCATGACATTCCCGAGTATTGTTACTTGGGGGAGAAAAACACCCCTACCGATACCCTGCAGCTGATTCGCGACGGTGAATCGTTTACCTACTACAAACCCGGCGAAGACAGTAATGCTGACCATGATAAGTGGGATATCCAACTTTCTAAAGGAGAGCCTTATGGAGGTGAGACCGACCACACCGAGGCTGATCGCGCCCTCTATTTCTTTGAAAATATGCAGGGCAACTACGAAGGCCAGTCGCAGTATGACAAGCGCCAGAATCCCGATGAGGTAGGTAAACTTGTCGATTATCCTTCTGATGGCCCCGACTATAAGGATGCCAAACTTTGTGGTACTTATATCGAGGTTGAGGCTTATTATGATAGCCGTCATAAAGACAAGATCTCGCAAGGCCCTATCAAGTACCGTTTCATGCTCGGTAAGAACTCAACATTCAATTATGATGCCGAGCGCAATTATCACTATAAGCTCACCCTTAAATTCCGCGGCTGGGCCAACGAGGTTGACTGGCATATACACTACAAAGAATATACCCGCACTCTCATCACCCCCGAGCCCTACTATATCTCCTATCTCTACGGTCAGGAGATGGACTTCCCTGCTCGCGTCCTGTTGTTGCCCGAAGATAATCCTGCCGATTTTGCCGTGAAAGCTGAAATCGTGGAAAACAACTGGTGGCCGTGGGATCGCGATTATAAAAATGCTGATGGCACTTTGGGAGCACGTCCCGGGCAGTTTGTACCGTCTTCGCCTGATAACGGTATGAGGTTTGTTAATGGTTTCGCATGGAATCTGCCTGCATTTGAAGATGTGTATACGTATCAGAAATATACAAGAGCAGCTTATGCGGCTGTAGGACAGAATTTTGTATACGGTGGTTCTAATTATGTAGGTTTCTTGTCATTAAAGCCTATTACAAGTATTAGTATCGGTGATACATATCCGGGAAAAGGAAGTGGCGATGATACTAATGGATATGGACCAAAAGCAAATGAGTTCCTTGAGAGTGCGTATAAAGAAACAGGTATTGCCTATAAAAGTTATTCATTATCCGGTACAGATGCATTCACCGATCCGGTGGACAAGTCTATACGTTTGAAAATACCCATGTATACACGCGAAAAGCAGATGGTAAATGCTACTGACTTTTCCGGAAATAATCCATTCAACAACTATAGTCGTTTTGCTAAAGTTCGTTTTACTCTTTTGATGAATGGTAATCCCATACCGTTTAAAGATGAGAATGGTAATGAGGAAACCGAGCGAATCGCTACAATATATCAAGTACCGCGTCTTGAAAATCCAAAAGCGATTTACCGTGATTGGAACAATGATGATGAATTTGAGGTCGTGTTGATGCAACCGTCTGTCGTCGATGCAAGCGGTAATATTACTTACTCTCCTTTTAAATCCGACGGCCCGTGGCGTGCATATATTATGGCTGAGACTGAATCGTTTATTCAGCTTACTGGACCTGATGGTAAAGTCAAGACGGCTGTAGGTAAAGATAATGCCATTGAAGGTTCCACTGATGAAATTATACAGTTCACCTACAAGCCGTCATCAAAGCTGTCATCTTCAAATCAGACACGATGCGGTGTCATAAAAGTCGAATATCACGACTATAACTGCGCTCATCTGATCTTTGTTCGTCAGGGTTATCATCGTGGTGTTAAGCTTGGCGATGCCACATGGAGCTGTTATAATGTTTATTCATCCCGAGGAGCGGGTACTGATGCAACTACTCTTAACAGTAAGGCTTCCGAAGGTAATGTTACTCTTGCGCAAGTCAATCTTACAAGGAGCCCGTTATCAATCGGCTCATTTTATAAGAGAAATCAATATAATTACGGAATCCTTGAAAGTAATAATGCCACATATGGCTGGATGACTTCTTTGGGAACTAACAACTTATCAACAACTCATATCAATGCGAATAATACTGTTGCAGCTGCTCGTAATTCAACTTGGTCTACCATAGAAGGCGCCGGATGGTATAAAAGAACCGAAGCTTGGGCTACGCAATGGAATGCAGTGGCCGGAACGTATGAAAATGGCGTAAGATTCAGAGTGCCTACAGCATCTGATTTCAACTCGCTGCTTACAAGTTGTCAGTTTGGTTTTGGTATTGCCTATGCCGATGGTTCTAAAGCGGTGGCTACAACGCTTGCAGCAGCTGCCGGTTTCTATGATTATAATAACGACGGTGTTGATGATGCACCTGTCAACGGAGTTCCAAGAGGTGTGAGAGCATGCGTTGTTTATGAGGACGGGGAAGGTATGGGAAAAGGCAGAAATATACTATTCCCGTTAGGAGCTACCGGACAAGGACGAAGAACATTGAATCAGGTTTGGAATATTACAGGTACTGTTACTACTCCATGGCCAAATACTATATCTGCCGGTTCGCTTTCTTACGGAGGCGTAAAGAATGTGATGACAAATACTGCAAATATGTATCGTCCTTTGACATATAATCTTTATCGACAGGTCGGAGCTTTATATTGGCTTAATGTTCCGAATGTTATCAATAATGCAGTAGGTAGTTCGTATGGCGCATGGGATATAAACTATAATACTGTACGTTTTAACCCTCATGATAACGGCTCTATCGGTGGTGCTAATTTTACTACGACAAATAATAATACTGATGCGATGCCGATTAAACTGGTATATGTAAATCAGGTAACTGATTAAAAAATAGAAGCGGGGGTCATTGATCCCCGCTCCTGCGACAATTCCCTCGGAAACAATGTTGTACGGACGCGAATTTTCGCGTCCACCGCAACAACAAGGATCGAATTGCGCTATATCGTGTTGATTGACAGGCCAGTACGGACGCGAATTTTCGCGTCCGCCTCGACAACAAGGATCGAATTGCGTTATATTGTGTTGATTGACAGGCCTGTATGGACGCGAAATTTCGCTATACTTTACCTACACAAGTCACCTGCAGCGCAGGTGTCTATATAATAGCGTGGGGTTGAGCCACAGCCGAAACCCCACGAAACAAATGACTTATATATTCCGCACGCGCAGGAGCGTGTGCGAGTATCGCAACGACAATAGGGGCTTCTGATCATCACTACTTGCACACGCTCCCGCGCGTGCATTATTTTGGGGGGTATAATTTGAGAGACTGTGTCAAAATAGACTAATTTCAAAACGGGTACAAGCGTCCACAGGACGCTGACTTTTTCGTAACCCGGGTCGCCGTAGCTATGCGGAGGCGCCCCGGGTAAATGGAAATGATCCAAAGGCGCCCGATAGGCCGCCGAAAAAAAAGCAAATCAACAAGTTATACAATCGGCGGCCTCGCGGACGCCAATGTTGAGTGGTCAATAGCCGGCGACGCCTCCGCATAGCTACGGCGGCGCCGGTTACGAGTAAGTCGGCGCCCATGGGCGCCATTTGATTTTTGACACAGCCTCTTATTATGCTTTCACCTGCTCAGCAGGTGAAGTCTACTTCTGTGGGTAAAGTATAGCGAATTTTCGCGTCCGCCTCGACAACAAGGGTCGAATTACAGTAAATTATCGCAACATGTTTTCCCGGCGGACGCAATAAATCGCGTCCCTGTTAATCTACTCAGTTGCACCAATACATTAAAGGGGCTTTTGCACGTTTCGGAGCAGATCAGCCACATTTCCCGGGTTGTATCGAAAAATATTGAGTGGGGATCAGCGATTCCCGCTGCTTATTTTTATACCGAACAGTAGGGACGCACACTGGGGTGCGTCCGGCCGCGCCCATGCCCGCAGGATTGAGCAGCGCAGGGCGATGTTGTCGTGGCATAATCCACCCCCATAACGTCGCCGCTCCGCGGCTCAATTTAGTTGTTGCTGACTATTTCAACGCCGGGTCACCAGCCCTCGGAATTACATTTTTGCGTCGCCTTGAAACGGTGCACAGCACCGTCCCTACATTGCTGTAAATCAGCTCTTTACGCGAAAATACAATCTTGCATCGGTTTTGAAACATCGCGAAGCGATGTCTATACACTGCTGTGTATCAGTTAGTTATTGCCATCACTAATGTAAGGGAGGCTGTGTCAAAATAAAAAAGAATGCCCGCAGGGCATTGATTTATTCGTAACCGGCGCCGCCGTAGCTCAGCGGAGGCGTCGCCGACTATTGACCTGTCAACATTGGCGTCCGCAGGCCGCCGATTGTTTAACCTGTTGATGTGCTTTTTATTCGGCGGCCTGTCGGACGCCTATTGGATCTCCCCCTTTTACCCGGGGCGCCTACGCAGAGCTACGGCGACCCGGGTTACGAAGAACTCGGCGGCCTGCGGGCGCCGATACACATTTTGAAATAGAAAATTTTACACAGCTTCTTCCGAGCAGAGCCGTAACTATTCTACTGTGTGCATGAATATGAAACGGTGCACAGCACCGTCCCTACATTGCTGTGTATCAGTTCTTTCCGCGAAAATACAATCTTGCATCGGTTTTGAAACATCGCGAAGCGATGTCCCTACGTCAGATGCAATTCCTTTCGATAAGGTACCGGATTGCTCTTCTCGGAAACAATACATTAGCGCCTTATAAATCAATTGTTTACAAGGCGCTTGTCGTACCCCCGAAGGGAATCGAACCCTTATCAAAGGAACCGGAATCCTCCATTTTATCCATTAAACTACAGGGGCATCATGCAGTTATCGTAATGCAAAGGTAATGCTTTTCGGTGATATTGACAAAATTTTTTAGGTTTTAGGTGATAGGTTTTAGGTTTTAGGTGATGCTGTATGGCGGCAGGGGTCAGCGCCCCCGCTCCATATTGGGAGCTGTTACACCTTCGTCAGTTCGCCGGTGGTGGAGTCCATGATGTAGCCTGCTACGCGGACATCGGCCGCCATCAGCGGATGGTTGCGGATAAGGTCAACCGTTTCTTCTACGGCCGCATGTGTGTCCTCAAACCCGTGGAGCCAGCTATCGAGGTCAATGCCGCAGTGACGCATCAGGTTGATGTGTTCCTCGCTCACTCCGCGCTCTTTCATGAGATGAAGCATCTCGGCGGCGTTCATGCCCTGCACTCCGCATCCGGTGTGACCTATCACCATAATCTCGTTTACTCCGAGCTCATATACGGCCACGAGCAGCGAGCGCATGGTGGAGTCAAACGGATTGGTGATGGTGCCTCCGGCATTTTTGATGATTTTTACGTCGCCGTTTTTCAGGCCGAGGGCTGCGGGGAGCAGTGTCACCAGCCGGGTATCCATGCAGGTGACGATTGCTATCTTTTTATCGGGATACTTTGAGGTTACGAAGTGCTCGTAGGTGTGGGAGTCGACAAACTGTCGGTTGTACTTTAGAATTTCGTCGATCATAATATCATGGTTTAAGGGTTAGTTCTATTATATCGGTGGTGAGCGGGGTGACGGCGAAAAGTCGGGATGGCCGGAGTCCCACTACCCAAAGGATTTCATCGTTGCGTGTAAGGACTCTCACGGCGCGCTTGGCGTTGCTGTCGAGACGGTGGGTGACGAAAAGGTCGCTCAGTTTCTTGGACCCTTTCATCCCGAACGGCTTGAAGCGGTCGCCCCTTCGCCACGGCCTGAGCTCGAAGCGGGGATTACCCTCGAGCACGGCGGCATCGAGCCATATAGTATTGTCGGAGCGGCACGGATTGAACAGGTCGCGGGTGATATGCTTCATGGCCAAAGGCGGTGTGCCGGGAGTCACGGCAATCGTTTCGGTAGTTTCATCTGAAATTGGTATCAAGCGACCGCGGTCGAGAGTATAGGGGCCGAAAGTCAGTCCGGCCGCCATTGGGTCGGCGATTATCGCGGCGATCTGTCGGCGGGTGATACCGCGGTCGCGCACAAGCCGGTACAGAGCCTCGGCCGGATGGGGATGTGAGGCCGTAAGATCAGCCACGTCCACCGCCCCCGAGTCGTCGGTGTAACGCCGGCGAAGCATTTCATCGTAATCGGAAAGCAGAGCACTGTCGGCGCGCAGATTAGCCATGGTAAGCGAAATCATCGCCGAAGCACCCGGAAAATTCTCGTCGAGCAAGGGGAGGATAATGTTGCGCAGGCGGTTGCGGCGGAAAGTATTTTCGGCGTTGGTGGAGTCGGTAACGTATCCCATGCCTTGGCGGCGGAGATAGTCCTCAATTTCAGCGCGCGTCACTTCGAGCAGCGGACGGATAATGTCGCCGTTACGCGGCAGCATGCCTCTCACACCCGCCACACCCGAGCCCCGGAGCGCATTGAGGAAAAAAGTCTCAACATTGTCGTTGAGATGATGCGCCACAGCAAGCCGTGCGCCGGGAGTGGCAGCAAGCAGTTCGCGAAACCAGTCGTAGCGCAGGCTTCGGCATGCCATCTCAACAGATTCGCCTGTGGCCTCCATGCGCGCCGCTACGTCGAAGTGCTTGATATCAAGCGGTATATTCATATCGGCACACAACTGCATCACAAAATTCATGTCGCGGTCGCTTTCCGGGCCACGGAGATGAAAATTGCAGTGGGCGGCACGGCATCGGTAACCCATTCGGGTGAGCATGGTGAGCAGAGCCACCGAGTCGGCTCCGCCGCTCAGTGCCACCATCACATTACCGCCGTCGGCGAGAAGATTATGCTCACGGATGAATGTTCTGACTTTTTCCACAGTCCAAATATACGCAATTTGTCAAATTATTTCGTTATCTTTGCGAGAAAATCCATCAGAATGAAACGATATTTGCTTTTCGTGACTGCGGTAATGGCCGTGATGGCAGCTTGGGCGGCGGTACCTGTCGATACAATTTCGGTGAAAACCTCACATATCGATTCGCCCGCACGCTGCGTGGTGGCCGTGCCCGAGAGCTATCTTGAGGAAGGTGACACGGCACGTTACCCCGTAGTGTATCTGCTTCACGGTTTCGGCGACGATTACCGTTATTATGCGTCGAAGACACCGCTTGACGACCTTGCCACGCAGTTTGGCGTCATAATCGTGTGCCCCGACGGACGCAACAGCTGGTACTGGGACTCTCCCGTTGACGCGAGTATGCAGATGGAAAGTTATGTCACCGCCGACCTTGTGCCGGAGGTGGACCGGCTGTACCGCACGATTGCTTCGCCCGCCTCACGGGCTATAAACGGCCTGAGCATGGGCGGCCACGGCGCCCTGTGGCTTGCCATGCGCCATCCCGACGTGTGGGGAAATGCGGCATCGATGAGCGGTGGCGTGGACATTACCCCACAGAAATTTCACAAGAAGTGGACTATGGCCAAGCGGCTCGGGACATATGAGAGCAATCCATTGCGCTGGAAACACCATTCGGTAAAGTATCTTGCCGAGACACTTCCCGCCGACACTCTGCGTCAGGTGAACATGATGGTGATGTGCGGCACGGAAGATTTCTTCTACACGGTCAACTGCGACCTCGATGCCGTGCTCAACCGACGCAAGATACCCCACGCCTATGTTACAGGTCCCGGTAACCATTCATGGAACTACTGGAAGGACGCCCTCATAGCGATAATGGAATTTTTCGACCGTAATCTTCAACGATAATCCCCCTTGACATGAAACTGATTTCCCGACTCCTCTCATGGATATTCTCGCCGCTGCTGTGTCCCACCTACGCGGTGATAATCATTTTTATCATATCCCAGCTTGCTCTGGTGCCTTTCGGCGTAAAGCTCAACTCGGTAGTGGCTACATTTATCACCACCTGCGTGGTACCGGCCGGAGTCATCATGGCCCTTTACATGATGGGGTATGTAAGCGATCCCGGATTGAATAAGCGCACCGAGCGCACTTTACCCTATCTCATAGCGGTATTGTGCTATGTAGCGTGCATCTTCTTTTTCTACCGCGCCAATGCGCCGTTGTGGATGCTCATGTTTATGGCCGGAGCCACGGTGGCATGTGTGGTGAATATCGTGGTCAACCGCTACTGGAAAATCTCGGCTCATGCAGCCGGAGTGGCCGGAATAGTAGCGCTCATAGTGCGTCTCGCCGTTGACAATTTGGCTGTAGTGGAGACATTTTGGTGGCTTACCGGCTCGATACTCGTGACCGGAGCGGTGATGACAGCCCGAGTCTACATGCAGCGCCACACCCTGTGGCAGGTGGTGGCCGGAGCTTTCAACGGATTTATATGTGTATATCTTGCAACAATGATAAACTGATGACATGCAACCAGTAGTAAGTATCATAATGGGCAGCACAAGCGATCTGCCCATCCTTAAGAAAACAGCCGACTTCCTTGAAAAAATGGAAGTACCGTTTGAAATGAACGCTCTTTCGGCCCACCGCACTCCGGCCGAGGTAGAGCAGTTTGCACGCACGGCCCAGAGTCGCGGACTGAAAGTGATAATCGCAGCCGCAGGCATGGCCGCCGCGCTCCCGGGTGTGATAGCCGCCATGACTCCGCTGCCGGTGATAGGTATTCCTGTCAATTCCACACTCGAAGGCCGCGATGCGCTGCTCTCCATCGTTCAGATGCCTCCGGGCATATCGGTGGCGACCGTGGGTATCAATGCCGGAATGAATGCCGGCGTGCTTGCCGTGCAGATGCTTGCCCTCAGCGATCCTGCGCTTGCTGAGCGATTTGACGGATACCGCAAGGGACTCGTGGAAAAAATCGTCAAGGCCAACGATGAACTCAAGGAAGTGAAGTATAAATTCAAGACCAACTGATGCGCGGTTATGACTATAAGCGCCGCCGTGCCCGCGAGGTGAAAGTGGGCGGCGTGAAGATGGGGGGCGACAATCCTGTAAGGGTGCAGTCGATGACCTCTACATCTACCATGGACACCGACGGGAGCGTGGCTCAGATAAAACGCATAGTGGAGGCCGGCGGCGAAATAGTGAGGCTGACGGCGCAAGGTGTGCGCGAGGCTGCCAATCTCGCCGATATATCGGCCCGGCTCAGGAATGAGGGAATAAATGTTCCGCTCGTGGCCGATATACATTTCAATCCCAAGGCTGCTTTCGAGGCCGCCCGCCATGTGGAGAAGGTCAGAATCAATCCGGGTAACTTCGTGGACCCGGGGCGCACATTCGTGCAACTTGAGTTTACCGACGAGCAATATGGCCGCGAGGTGGAAAAAATTGCCGAGACTCTGGTGCCGTTTCTCGAACTTTGCCGCGAGAACAATACCGCCATACGACTGGGTGTGAACCACGGGTCGCTCTCTGACCGCATCATGAGTCGCTACGGCGATACGCCCGACGGCATGGTGGAGAGCGTGATGGAATTTCTGCGCGTGTGTGTTGCCCATGACTTCTATGATGTGGTGATTTCAATCAAGGCATCTAACGTGATAGTCATGGTGACTACGGTGATGAAGCTTGTGGATGCCCTTGAGCGTGAAAACATGGATTTCCCCCTGCATCTGGGCGTGACCGAGGCCGGCGACGGCGAAGACGGGCGCGTGAAGTCGGCAGTGGGCATAGGGCGTCTGCTTGCCGACGGTATCGGTGACACCATACGTGTGTCGCTTGCCGAGGAACCCGAATGTGAAATACCTGTCGCCAAGGCTCTCCTCCGACACATCGAAGATATGTCTAACGCCCCCGCTTTAGGAGGTGAAAGAGTGCGCCGCTTCGGCGATGATCCACGGCAGAGCGTGGCTTCAGGACGAGTGCCTGTGGCCTCACTCGAGGAACTGCCTGATCTTTCGGCAGTGGTGGAGATTGATGCCGGTTCACTCCCCGATACGGTAGCCGGAGATGCCATGATTCTTCTCGGCACGTCGCATCCCAACTATATAGGCTCCATGCGTAAGGCTCTTGATGAAATAGAGCGACGCGGATGGAAAAATATGGTTGTATTAAAGGCTGATTACGGCGATGCCGATGCCGCCGACGTGATGCTGAAGGCATCGGTAGATCTCGGCACACTGCTTCTCGACGGGTATACCGACGGTATTCACATCGAAGCTTCGGCCCTTTCCGCCGGTCAGGCACGCAATCTCGCCCTCGGAATACTTCAGGCCGCACGTCTGCGCATGACAAAGACTGAATACATCGCCTGTCCCGGTTGCGGGCGCACGCTTTATGACCTGCAGCATACACTCGCCCGCATCAAAGAAGCTACATCGCATCTCAAAGGCTTGAAAATAGGTGTGATGGGATGTATAGTCAACGGTCCCGGCGAGATGGCCGACGCTGATTACGGATATGTGGGCAGCGGCGTGGGTAAGGTGAACCTGTACAAAGGCAAGGTGTGCATCGAGAAAAATATTCCGTCGTCGGAGGCTCTCCCGCGACTCATTCAACTTATAAAGGATAATGGCGACTGGAAAGATCCTGAATGATGAGGATTACATGCGGCGGGCGCTCCAACTCGCCCGCAACGGCCTGCTTGATGCTCATCCCAATCCTATGGTGGGTGCCGTGATAGTGGCGCCCGACGGCAGAATAATAGGTGAGGGCTGGCACAGGAAGTGTGGTCAGGGGCATGCCGAGGTCAATGCCGTGGCGATGGTGCGCGACGAGGTGGAGTTTCTCACTGCCACGATGTATGTGACGCTCGAACCGTGCTCCCACTACGGCCGCACGCCGCCGTGTGCCGAACTTATCATCAGCAAGCGTATTCCCCGGGTTGTGGTCGGATGCCTCGACCCGTTTGAGAAAGTGGCCGGACGTGGAGTGAAAATGCTCCGTGACGCCGGTGTGGATGTAAAAGTAGGGGTGCTCGAGCAGGAATGCTGTGATCTCAATGTGAGATTTATCACTGCCCACACGCTTCACCGTCCGTATGTGATACTCAAGTGGGCAGAGGGTGCCGACGGGTACATCGACGGACATATTTCCACTCCGCTCACGTCGGTGATGGTTCATAAGCTGCGTGCTGAGGTAGACGCTATTCTTGTGGGAAGCGGTACGGCAATTGCCGACAATCCCCGTCTCGACGTGCGCCGCGCTTCGGGTAATGATCCCGTGAGGGTGGTGCTTGACCGTCGCGGACGGGTCGACGCGGAGTCAGCGTTGTTTCGCGACGAGAACGTATTGCTCGTTACCGACACTCCGCGCGATTTTCTTCCGGCCGACAGACAAATCACGGGTTGCTCGTCAATCTCCGAAGTGCTCGGCCAACTGTACAGCCGCAACATCATCACACTGCTCGTGGAGGGTGGCGCTCAGGTGCACCGGTCGTTTATCGACGAAGGCCTGTGGGATGAAATGCGTGTGGAGCAAGGACCGTTTCCTGTTGACGGAAAGGTTAAGACTCCTGTCGTGAAATTGTGAAATATTGAAAAATAATGATAAAAACATTTAATTTTTCAAGTCGCGCATAATAATGTAAAACATCTATTAGGCAGTGAACTGAAAAATTACTATATTTGCAGTGAAAAGTCACGGAGGGGGCCTTGGTGCTCCCTCCGAGTTTTATATATACACGAAAAAATTATGATAGACAAGCAGCAAGTAGCAGCCGTGGTTGATAAGGCTATCGAGGGAACCGACGCCTTCGTGGTGGAAATCACCGTGAGTGCTCAAAATGATATTGTGGTGGAGCTTGACAGCCCCACGGG
>JAIDUB010000029.1 GCA_029060405.1 Duncaniella sp.
CGGTAGAGGGGGAGAATGTGACCCGAAGAGAACCGTCGACTCTTGAGAAAATTTTCATAGTGCCTGAGGAGTTTGACCTGCCCAAAGTGACTTTTCAGCGTTATGTGGAGCTGAATGCGGGATTTTATCCGCGTTTTTCGGTGGATGATCTTAAGCGGCATCTGTCGACCATGGAACTTGATTATGACGTGAATCTCGGGGCTCTTTCGATGGGACAGAAGAAAAAGGCTCTGATGTGCTTTGCGCTTGCGTGCAACACTCAGGTGCTACTGATGGACGAGCCTACCAACGGTCTTGATATCCCCTCGAAGAGCGCTTTCCGCCGGTTTGTGGTCTCGGGCGATATAGATGACCGGGTGATTCTCATTTCCACTCATCAGGTCAAGGATATTGATAAGGTGCTTGATCATGTGATAGTGATGGACAAAGGCAAGATATTGATGAACCGCAGTGTGGCTGACATAACCTCGCGGCTTGAATTTGTCACCACTCCCGACGGTGGTGCTCTGAATGGCGCGTTGTATTCGCGTCGCGGACTCGGTGGATATGAAGTGGTGAGACGCAACACTGACGGCGAGTGTTCGGAACTTAATCTTGAGACCCTTTTTGATCTCGCTGTCAATCACAATGATGTACTTGAAGCCGAGTTCGGCAACTGTCCGGAAGACGAAGGAAAGGAGGAAAGACAATGAATAACGTATTTTCTTTACAGCGCTTTATGAAGATATCGCGCAAGATGATGAGGGAAAACTGGCGTGAGCTTGCCATGAGTCTGGTGATGCTCGAAGGTGCGATATTGCTCATGA
The DNA here is from genome assembly GCA_029060405.1 of Duncaniella sp. GTDB lineage: Bacteria > Bacteroidota > Bacteroidia > Bacteroidales > Muribaculaceae > Duncaniella. The sequence continues at coordinate 807 of JAIDUB010000029.1, forward strand.
TGATATTCGGTACGCTGGTCACAGCGCCTACGGAAACGGATTCGCTGGATGTGGCCGGATTTCAGGTGGAAGGAGGAAAAGTATTGTTTATGGTTTTCGGGTGTATTGCCGGCTCGATGATGTTTGGCGGAATGTCCACTTCGCGTCAGCGCCTGTCGGTGCTTATGACTCCTGCATCGATTCTTGAAAAGTTTGTATCCCGCTGGGTGACATATGCGATAGGTTACGCGGTGGCTTTCGTGGTGCTCTTTGTGGTGGGCGACATGCTTAATTTCGTGATATTCAAAGTGCTCATGCACTCAAAGCATTTCGTGATTCCTTTCCTCGGCACATTGCGACCGCAGTGCTACGAATTGTTTCACTGGGGTGTTTACGGAGGCGTATATCTTACCTTCACTTCACTATTCGCACTCGGATCTTTGCTCTGGCCCAAGAGATCGTTGCTCAAGACTTTCTTTGTACTTGTAATAATCATCATGACTTACTGGATTATAGCTTACTGGGCTACGTCGGTCGCTCCCGAAGCGGCGGGCGGAGGCGGATATGTGATAGAGGAGTCGCTCGCGACAGCCTCCCAAATCAATCACAGGGTATTTTCAGCAGGACTGGTGATGGCGATAATATTCTATGTACTGGCATATTACCGCTTTAAGGAGAGCGAGATAATTGACCGATGGTAGCATTTAAGGAAAACAACAAGTCGATATTTCTTCAGATAGCCGATATGATTTGTGAAGATATCCTTGCCGGACGCCTTACAGGCGGACAGCGCATGCCCTCGGTGAGAGAATGTGCCGGAGACATGGAGGTGAATGTCAATACGGTGATGCGTTCATACGAGCATCTTGCACAACAAGGTGTGATATTCAACCGTCGTGGAATAGGCTTTTTTGTTGCCGACGATGCAGCAGAGGTTATCGCCGGTCGCAGGCGGAGCGAATTTCTCGAAGGGGAGATGACCGATGTATTCCGACAGTTGCGTCTGCTCAACGTGACTCCCGCCCAGCTCACCGAAATGTATAACGATTACATATCAAAAAACAACTGATCAGATGAAACCAACTACATACATACTCGGCGCACTCTTGATAGCCGGCGCTCTTGTGTCAGGTGCAAGCGCCTACACTGCGAAATCGACCATGAGGTACTCGCTTGAACCATATGCGTTTACCGATAGCCAAGCTACCCGTACATTTACCTCGGCCGATAACGTGGCAATATCATTTCAAAGCGCGTTGCCCGAAAATACCAAAGTATATTTCACCTCCGGAATCCACCTCGAAGTGACAGAAAGAGCCGAAGTAACGGCGCCCTCGGTCGAGGTTTCGGAAAGCTGGATACCGCTGCTCGATCTTCGCGAGACCAAGCGTAGCGGCGAAAGCACTCTCGATATTATCATCGATGCCAGCGGACTCGCCGATTATTATGGTCAGCCCGCCAGCGGAAAGAAGATGGAAATCCATCTTGATGCTCCGAAAATAAAGCTTGTGATGCCCGCCGGAATGCTGAAAGCTATCAGTGCCGATGAAAATTGCCGTGTGGAGCTACATGATATGGCATTGTCACATCTGCGTGCCGCTTTCAACAACCGGATGTGTATCGATAATTGCAAAATAGACACATTCGCTCTGAAAATCTCGGGGCTGAACGAATACAGCAGCAGTCATCATGAATCGGCTGACGATATGCTTAACAGAAGACTGGTGAGTGTGAGAGAATATGAGTACTCGTATCTCAAGCTTACCGACACCCACATAGGCACAGCCTTCATTTCAGCTGTAGCACCTGCTCTTACCGTCACCGGCCCGTGCTATATCGACCGCCTCAATATCGATGCCCGCAGCGTCAACAGAGACAATCAGTTTATCACTCTCACCAACAAGGTAGGATTCAATGAACTTGACTGGACTCCTGATAATATGGATAGGGTAAATCTCTCAATTAACGGTCTGGCAGCCGGACGCATTGTTACCGGGAGAGCTGATTAGGAGAAAGATATTCGGTTTGGATGTGCCGGAGGCAGGCTGACTTGCGCAGCCCCTCCGGCAATTTTTAGACCCGGTTCCCCAATATTTGTAAACGCTGAGGACGCATATCGGCGCGAGATTTTTGTCTTGTGATGAAGGAGCGTAGCCGTAGCTACGTGACTGAAGAACAAGTCAAAAAGCGCCGGCGAGATGCGGTGGTAAGGTAACTTTCTGCCCCGTTATACAATTACAAGCGCCTAAATTCGGTTATATGATTTTAACCGGTTATAGGCTGACAATGGTTATCGCGGTTCATTAGTGGAGCACTTGAGGGAATGTTTGGGAGTGGAATTGGAGTGTGTGAAATCAAATTTCGGCACATCGGAATTCAAACCCCTTAACGGCAGGTGGGTTGTGGAACGAACATTTTCGTGGCTTGAATCTTTCAGGCGATTAAACAGAAACTACGAACAATTCCTTCACACTTCAAAAGGAATTGCGATGGCAGCCTGCGCAATGTTTATGTTGCGGTTTGTATAATCCAACTCTACCCCCGAAATCCTTACATATACACCATTATTCTTATTTATCCGTGGCATAAGTTTCCATTGCCACGGCCAATCGTCATGCATCTGCGTCCGCTTGTTTCGGTCACAATGCAACAGCATTGCTCCCTCTCTGCGCGAACACATCTGCATAACGATTGGCCGCCTCAGCGTTAACAAATATTGGGGTACCGGGTCTTACTCTGCATTCCGCATCAGCCATTCGGTTCTGACCCTGTCAGGCAGATGCGTGACCTTGAAATCCGAGAAGCGTGCAGGAAAGCCCTCACCATCGGGCGACGCGGCAAACATGCCGATCTTTACCGGACGATTGGCCTCCATCCACGCATTGCGCATCATGAAATATTCTTTATCGTCATATGAATAGAATATCTCTATTGCGTCGAGCCGGCGCACGGCCTTTATCCATATGAATTCCACAGGACGATCAAGTGCTATCACGCTCCAGTCTGATGTGTGATGCGTCACCACAGCACTCAGATTATACTTGCCGTCGACATATTCAATTCCGGTCTTGATGTAATTCTCATGGTCAATGCGTATCATCATTCCTGCCTGATCGAAACGCACCTTGTAATCTCCCGAGATTTTCACTTTAGCTTCAAATTCTCCCCCATATTCAGCGTAATAAAATGGAGCGTCATCCACAGTAAAGCCATAGTGACTGATGCGCCAGTAATCGCAGTGGGGAGTAACCTGCATTTCAAGAACGTCACCATTGATTTTCCAGTCGGCAGGTTCGTTAAACCAATTCATCTTCTCAAGCGACTGAGCCTGCATTGAGACCAGAGCGAGCAAGGAAAATGTTGATAATGTAAATCGTTTCATAAGTAGACTACAGAAAATAATTATAGATTCGCGATTTTTATGGAGGAGATTCAATAAGGAAACAAAACATTAATATTATTGATTGTCGGCGAGATAGGTTTCACACGCGAGCACAAGTTCGTCATACCATTCGCGACCGAACCTCTCTGTTAGCGGACCTTCAAGAAATTGATAAAGACGTATGCCGAGCTTGCGACCGAGTGTTTCAGCAGGACGGCATATTTTCCACCTATGATAATTCACGGCTGTAAAGGCGGGATATTCAGTGAGCCTGACAGGATACAGTGCACACGACGAGGGTTTGCGGAATCCTCCCGTACGCCCCTGTGCGCACGCTTTTTCAATGGCGCACAGACACATACCGCCGGGGCCGTAGCATGTAAACACACAATTTTGCCCGTCGATAATCTGGGTCACAAGATCCCCTTCCTCATCCACGTAGCTTGTACCTTCGCTGTCTATGACTTCTAAAGCCCGTGGCAGCAGATCATCACGGAGACCGGGTGTTATTTCATTGATTATATCACGCTCCGCCTCGGTGATGGGTGCACCGGCATCTCCGTCGATGCAGCATTGACCGTGACACTGATCAAGGTCGCAGCAAAAGAATCGCTCGGCAAGATCGAGCGATACGAGTGTATCTTGTATCTGAAACATAATCTGCTCTTCTTCCATTATTTTTATATCTTCATCATAGACCTGATGTAACCGTGGTGACACCTACAAGCCGGTCGTATCTCGTACCCGCCGGACGATGGTACACGCGGATCTCATATTCGTTTACAGTTTCGTGATAATCGCCTTCCACCGGTGCGGTAAATCCTTTCATCAAGCCGTGGGGTACGGTGAGATACTGATAGTTATAGGCACCCTGCTTTAGCAGAAGGGATGCCTCATAACGCCCGGTGGCATTGTTCCACACCATTCGCGACATAGGATCAAACTTACGCATTACGAAATCACCGTCGAGAAACACATCGGCATCTTCCATCTTGGGTATCTCAAGCGCAAAATGTGTCATGACATAATCAGCATCCACATCGGAATCAGTCGAATTGTATTCCCTCACGAGAAAGCGTCCGTGTTGAGTGCTGTCATACAGATAACCGGACCGGTTACGGGGGAAATCGGTAGCGAGTGTTATCTGATACACAGGAGCATGATATTCAATATTCTCCACCCCCATGCCGGGATATTGGGTAGAAATGGGCTCAATGCGCCTGTATTCGTTTCCGGCAGGGAAAATAAGTTCGCGGTTATGCTCGTAAATCTGCACTCCGGCGTTGACCCTGAGTGGACGGTTGACAGTGATGGAATTGTCAATTCGTCCGTTTTGTGTCACGGAAACATACACGTCGCCAAACATATCCCTTACCGGCGTGCGCTTTGTATCAACCGTCACGTCAAGTTGCTGATGGGTGAGATTCGTGTCTATATCAGTGCGCGAAGTAACTGACGCACGAGTATCCATCGAAAAGTCACATACCCCGAAGCGCGCCTGTAAAAGCGTGACATCCGGATCACTCTCGTCATATACCCTCACGAGATAATTTCCGGGAGCGGTGATGCGCATGTTTTCGTCGGGGATGCGTATGGTATAGTGCACGTATTGCACGAGCGTTGCGCGGGAGTAACGGTAATCTTCCACCGGTGCCTCATTGAATCCGTCGAGAAATTCCGTATCCACAAGCTGCTCAGGCTGCCAGTTGCGGTCACAGTGGATAAGCTGATAGCGGAGATAACGTCGGTCAGAGGCCAGCTCGTCAAAGGAAATTACAATCCGGTCAGCATTATCACCGAGCACTATCACGTCGGGGGCATACGGATCTCCCTCTACCTCAACCTGCAAGGTTCGGAACGACGGATCAAATATAGCTGTGGATGTATCGTCAGGATAAGCAGCCGACGTACCCGACAAAAGCACTAACAATGATATGATCAATCTATTCAGCATGGGCAAGCAGGCGCTTATAAAGTATCGTGACTGCATCGGCTATCAAGTCAGTGCATGGTTTGCCACCGGGCTGCTTGAGTTCACGGCACACAAGTGAGCCGTTGATGCGACGAAATTCCTCGCCGTCATTGCTCACCATATAATATAGAGCCGGTTTGTCGACAGGTGTCTTGTAACCGGTCAGACTGTCCACTATAGCCATAGCCGACACTGCTCCGCATATTTCGCGCAATCCCCCTACCCCGGTACCGAGTCCGGCAGTGAAGCGCGCCAGCAAATCGGCATCAGTATCCGTGACATCATCGAAAACCATTGCAACACATTGCGCGCAGTTATAACCTTGCTTGCGCAAATCAAGGGCACATTGTATACGTTGATTAAGATTCATTACCATTGTATAGGAGTAAGACCGTGATTGACTAGATATTCATTTGCCCGCGAGAAAGGACGGCTACCGAAGAAACCGCGCGATGCACTTAATGGCGACGGATGGGCTGAGGTGATGATGCAATGGCGCGACGGGTCAATAAACTCGCATTTGCTGCGGGCAAAGGAGCCCCAGAGAATAAACACAATATTATTCCGCTGCGTGGCAAGATAGCGTATGGCGGCATCGGTAAGTATCTCCCATCCGCGTCGTGAATGCGAAGTGGGAGTATGAGCCCTCACCGTGAGAGTGTCATTGAGCATCAGCACCCCTTGACGTGCCCAGCGCATGAGATTGCCTGAAGCGGGCGGCTGTATCCCCAGATCGCTCTGCAATTCGCGATATATGTTTTCGAGAGAGCGCGGCAGCGGCACTCCGTCGTTGACCGAAAAGCTCAGACCGTTGGCCTGTCCGGGACCATGGTACGGGTCCTGACCGAGAATTACCACCTTGACTTTATCGGCAGGGCATGAATCAAATGCGGCAAAAATCTGTGATGCCGGAGGATAGACCGTAGCTGTGGCATATTCCTGACGCACGAATTTTGTCAGTTCCACAAAGTAGTCTTTGTCCCACTCAGCCGCGAGTGCGCTTTTCCACGTTGGATCGATTCTTACCTCCATTGGATTTTTTATTGGATTGTTTTCGTGATTTTTCGGAAGCTTTCCTGAATTTCTGAAGTAATTTTTCAGCATCCTCAGGCGAAAGCAGCGGATTTTCATAGGCATGCGCCAGCAAAAAATCCTTTGCCTCGCGCACTTGCTTGGCTGTGCGGGCATGGATGATCCGACGCAAGCGCTGAATGGTTACCGGCAATCTGTAGCCGAACATGTCCAAACCGGCGGCTTCAAGTTCCTCAGAGCGGCGCTTGATTGCAGCCGTCTGACCGCTGAGTGCACCATCATCGGGGTATGCCATGTTATCGGCATTGACTACACGGAGCAACATATCGAATCGCCCGGTAGTGCCGCTCTGATACTGAATCTTTCGCAACCTCACGTCCGACAGCTTCTCTCCGTTGTCACCCGCGCCCTTGAAAAAGGTATGATACCTTACAATAAACGCTACGTCCTCTATGAAATCCTCGTCATATCTAAGCCTCGGCAATATACGCCACACCACCTTTCGTGATTCAAGATCGTGTGGAGGTCGGCCTTTCTTTGACTCAGGTGCAACGGGAGTACCCTTGCCGGTATCGAGAAGCAAAGCAGCCCAGCGAAGTTTTATATCATCGGGTACTTCGGTCAACGTCTTGAGCGTGTGTTGCCACACGGTCTGTCCGTCATAACGCGTAGGCAGTTCGTAAAGCGGCACGAGAGCAGGCATCACGTATTCCATAGCTCCGGTATCACGCAATAATTCCATAGCAAGAGCCGGACGGGGTGAAAGAAGCATTTTCTCCAGCTCCATACGCAGCCGCCGGGGCGACACGATACGCAGCCGCTCCACATTGCGACACATACCCTGATATGTCGCACGGTCAATTTCCCATCCGAAACGGGCCGCAAACCTTATGCAGCGGAGTATTCTCACGGGATCATCATCGAAAGTCACGTCGGGATCGGCAGGTGTTCGAAGCAAGCGAGCATTTATATCGGCCAATCCTTTGCCGGTTATATCCACTGCCTTTCCGGTAGTGATATTATGGAAAATCGAATTTACGGTAAGATCGCGCCTCATGCAGTCCTCCTCGATCGACCCGAAGGCAGTCTCGGGACAACGGGAATTTTTATCCGTATATTTTTCCTTGCGGGTCTGCACAAGTTCGAGTTCAACATCCGGAAACTGCTTCAGAACGACCATCGCGGTGCCGAATTTCGGATAAGTCACCGGCTCGTTAACTATGAGTTTATTTTCATTGAGCCATTCGGCCAGCCCTATCCCGCCACCCGGCAGGTCAACGGCAAGATCAATGTCCTTAATAGGCTCACCCATAATCTCGTCGCGGCAGCAACCGCCCACGGCATATACATGACCCTCCCACTGCGTACCTTCTACAAGCCCACGCAGATAACCGAGTATCTTATGATATTCCTGTGAATTCATCCGTGCAAATTTACAACAAAAATACAACAAAAGCAAAGGCCCGAGGGTTGTCGGGCCTTTGCGGAGTAGGGTTACGGGTATTTATATCAGATTTTCACTTTCACGGCGTAACCGTCGATGGTGACGATTACCACGCCGGGCTCGAGTGTGAGCTCAGCCGAACCGGTTGCGTCGGTGACTGTGGCTGCTACAAGGCGACCGGCTACGTCATATACGTTGACGGCAGATGCTGCCTTAGCTCCCGATACATATAGGGTGTTACCTTCAACAAGACATCCGAATTCGGTAGCTACCACGCTCTCGATACCGGTGAAGTCAGGACCATAGTAGCCTTTATCGTCGGCGATGCGGAGTACATTTACCTTAACTTTACCACTGAGTGTGGGAGCGGAAACCTTTACGAAGTGTGACTCGGGATTAAGAGCAAGTTCCATCTTCACGGGCGAATCAGCTTCGCTGAACGAGCGGATCGTACGCCAGCCGGGGGTGATGTCGCAGTTACGCGATTCCTGAACCTTGAGTTTAACGGTTCCTTCAATTTCGGCATCGAGATAAAGAGCCTTCGACGAAGGACCGTAGTAGCACATGATCTTGTCGGAAGTCGAAGTGAGCACGGCAGCATCATCGGTCACGTCACCTGAAGCCTGTACCCAGTGGGGATAGTCGTTCTGCTTATCCTGAACCAGACCGCCCACGGTAGTGAAAGGAGCGGTTGCGGTGAAAGGAGCGAAGTTGAGCGGAAGTTCGGCAGCAGCCTTTCCGTAGTGAGTATCACCGTCGGCCTTGAGCGCAGGGAAGTCACAGGTAGTGAATTTCACCTCTGTAACATACGATTGAGTTCCTGCAAGGTTAGAGATGGCACCGGAGGGGAAACTGAGCGTATACTCGGTATTCACATTGAGGTTTTCGTAGTTGATGGTAAGCTTCTTGCCTGATGCTGAAACCGAAACGCCCTCGTACTGGGTCTTGCCCGAGAGAACGGCACCACCGTTGTACTTGATATCCTGATTGAATGTAAGCTGCATCGATCCGTCGGCATAGCTCATGTCAGTATAGTTAAGTTCGCCGGCCGAAAGTTCGAGGGGCTGATCTCCACCTTCTGATACATAACGCTCCACAAGGATATCGTTTATATTAACTTTCTTGGCATTAGCATCGATCTTGAACTGAACTGTTCCGGCGGAAGTATAGGTGTATTCAAACTTGTATACTTTCTTGGAAGCGCCGAGAGTGAGATCAGCCACGGTAGTCTCTGTGCCGTTGACAATGGTATTGAGCTTGATTGTCTTTGACGACTTGTCGGGGTTACCGGCATAGATTGTAACCACGCAGGGGCCGGTCACGGTGGGAGTGCTTACGTAACCGCCGGCCTTGGTGGTATAGAACTGAAGGCAACGGTCAGATGCACCTTCGTCTTCGGGAGTGGCAGGGCCGTAATCCTTAGTGCCGTCGGCAGAATTGTTGGCGCCGCTCATGGCGATGATGCGGATTGCGTCAGCACCGCAGCCTATCACCATACCGTCAAATTCGCTGCGGGCATCGGCTGCGTTTGACACATTGGTATTGTCACCGATAGCCTCATACTTGGCTGCCCAAGCTGCAGGCTGATGATAGAAGTCGGTGTAGAAGAGCACGCCACCTGCAGTGGATGAGAACGACCATACGGTACCGGTAGTGGTACCTACATCGTTTTTGGCATCAACTCGCCAGTAATAGGTCTTACCGGCCTGAAGGTCTTCAGCAATCTTATAGGAAGTGGTGGTAAGATTCTCAGCAAGGAGAGGGAGATTGGCTGCGTCAGTACCGAGATATACCGAATACTTCACTGTACCGAAGTGAGCCTTGGTAGTATTGGTCCATGAGAGAGTCAGACCACCGGCCACAGCTGCTTTCGCACCATTTTCAGGCTGAGGATCGGTCGACAGCGATGGAGCTGCGGGATCACCGATAGTTTCAGCTGCAAGTACTTCGGAGTAATCAGAGTAGATACCGTCGTTGTTGAATGCACGAACGCGGAAATAGTAGTCCTGATTGGGAGTAAGGTCAGCGGCAGTGTAGGTGGTGACACCGGCAGCCACGCGACCTTTCTCGGTGAAGTTCTTGCCGTCGGTCGACTGCTCGATAATGAAACCGCAGGCAGTATTTTTATTGAGCTCCCAGTTCATCGAAATTGTAGTCTTGGCCTGCTCGCCTACCGTGAGGTTAACAGGCTTCTTGATGTAGGGATAGGGAGCGTCGATAGTGAACACATAGTTCTCGATGTTGGCGTAACCATTGGCTGCGATAGCCTTGGCATCGGTAGCGTCGTTGGGATTGAGGCCGTTGGCTATTTCCCATGCGTCGGGTATACCGTCACCGTCAGTATCCTGAGGCTTCACACCGCCGCTGAGCACGCCTGTACCCTTGTGGGGAAGCTGCTTTTCGGTTGTAATACCGTTTTTGGTACCAACTGTACCCCACGAAGAAAGCTCGTCGATAATATATTGGTCAACTTCATCGTAAGAGGGAAGCGAAGGACCTACGTTAGTGGTCATCCAGTTAAGAGCCTCCAGTGCGGTCATCTTATTGGAGATCTCCGGAATGAGTTGAATCTGCTCGGAGGCAGTGGCATTGTATTCGGTAATATTAGCATTGAGCGCGTCAAGAGAGCTGAACCATGTAGAGTAAGGAGCTGTACCGTCCTGCTCACCTTTCATCTCATCAACGGTCATCTCATGTCCGTTGATTTCGCCGTCCTTGTTGTCATCATAATAGTTACCGGCGCCGTAATAGCGGAATGACTGGATACCGCGCACAAACGGGTTTGTAGCGCTGGTCCACTGACCTCTCATGAAGTAGTTGTTTTCAATGTCGGCCCATGAGTCACCTTCTGAGTCACTCATGATGTAGCAACCGCCGTTACCCCAGTTGTAGACAACATTGTTGACATACTGATTCAGACCTTTAACTTTGGGGTTACGGGTCTTGTTCTCAATATAGAGGTTACGATAGAGTGTAACGCCGCCGATGGTCTGGATAAGACCGCCGCAAGAGTGTGACTGGAGACCCTGACCGATTATGGAGTTCTGAATAGTGATGTTCGCGGGACGGATATTTTTGTTGTCCCAGTTCACTGAGAAATTCTCGTCACGACCCCAGAGCACCGAAAGGTGGTCGAAAATCATATCAGTACCGTTGGCTATGCCACAGGCGTCAGCACCATTGGTACCGTTAATACCCATACGGAAACGGATATAACGAACTATAAGGTTATTGGCACCTGAGAATGAAACACGGTCACCGTAGAGTTGGATACCTTCACCGGGAGCGGTCTGACCGAGCACGGTATTATTGCCCTTGAATACAAGGGGAGACTTGAGATTGATAGTACCGCTGACATCGAAGATAATGATACGGTTTTCTTTGCTCACGGCGTCGCGAAGCGAACCTGTACCGGAGTCATTGAGATTTGTGACGTGATAGATTTCACCGCCACGACCACCGGTGGTATAGCGTCCGAAACCTTCGGCACCGGGAAACGCGAGCAGTTGCTCTTGCGCGCTCACCGTCATCGCCGAAAGCGCCATTGCTCCTGCCACGATGGGGAAAATAAATCTTTTCATGTAAGTTATGGTTAAGGTTAAATAATTTTCATGGTGTATTATTTCAATCTGCAAAATTACAATAACTCGGCCAAAATAGCAAGAAATTCAATGGATTTAGCGCGCACAAATTGGTTAAATATGACTAAAAGGCTTAGATACCGGGGCGATTGGGACGATTCAGACAAGTCGGACTGGTGGGACAATTAGGACAAGTCAGACAAGTCGGACCTGTCGGACCTGTCAGACCCATCCTAATTGTCCTAATTGTCCTAATTGTCCCAGTTGTCCCAATCAATCCACCCGGTATCCACTAAAAAAATGCGGCCGCCTCGCTTGATGGCGAGGCGGCCAAAAATATATGGGATTACTAATTACTTCTGGATGTATTTCTTGCCACCCTTGATAACGAGACCCTTGTAGTTTTCGTTAACGCGCTGGCCAAGTACATTGTAAACGGGAGCGTTTACGTCAGCTGCATTGTCAACGATGATGTCATCGAGACCTGCACCACCTGCTGCCTCGCCTTCAAACTCTACATGATAGAGATGGAGAACATTACCGTTAGCACCGATCTGGAAAGCAACGTTCTTACCGGTAGCATCATATTCGATGGGATCAAGCTTGATCATGCGCTTTTCGGGGAAAGTACCGAAGTCTTTCTTAACTTCGATTGCATTCTCAACATCAGCTACACCATTTACAACGGGAGTAACAAGAACATTAAGAGCCTGTTCTTTGCTACTGCTATCGCTTGCAGTACCGGCCCAAATATTGATCTTTACCTTACCGGTGAGAGCGGGGAACTGAATGTATGTATCCTGACGTGAAACCATACCTAAAGTACCGAGTCGGTTGAAAGCGATACCGTTTTTGGTGGCTACCCAGTCGTCTGCGGTTGCTCCGTTATAGTTATCATCTTTCCACTCGTCAAGCGAGCCCCAGCCTGTCATGAGAAGTGTACGGGTAACACCCTTTTCGCCCCAAGAGATGAAAGGCTGATTGTAAAGCTCGGCATCCATTACGGGAAGTTCTTCTTCGAGAACTACATCTTCGCTAAGACGATAGAGAGCACCGTCAACAAGTGAAATACCCAGACCTGTCACAGCGAAACCCTTTTCAGCACCTTCAGGCTGTATGATAATCTGAAAACCTTCCTGATTAACTGTGTTACCATACTTGTCGATGAAATCATAGTTCTTACCACCTGTGGGGCCATCCTCAGCGGCGATAACTGCGCAGAAAGGAGGATTGGTGTTGAAGTCGTAGGTGAAAGTTTCAGCATTTGCTGCCACTGCTGAGAGAGCGGCTGCTGCAAAGAGTAAAGATTTTTTCATAAGAAAAAGTTATTAAAAATTTAGGGTTAAAAATAAGAATGGTTTTCAATAATATTTTGAAAGACATCGCTTTACGACAGCATCGCAAAGCGATGTCTTAAATAAAATATCAATCAGGCAGACCGCTGTAGCCGGGATAACCGGGAAGCTGGGTCAGGCGAGGATTGTCGACCAGAGGATGTCCGGCTGACTTGTTGGCAAACGGGCTTAGCTCGGTCTGATTATGGATGTAGCCGAAGTAAAGACCGAAAGGACCGTCGATCCAATCAGGGAACTTGTCTTTATTTTCTGTAAAACCGGTAGGCTTCTGAGCAATAGTGTTACCAAGGAGCATCTGGTTGTTTTCACCACCGGCTTTGAAGCCGCCGGCGATACGTCCGTTCTTGTTATAGGAGTTATCCCAAGAGAGGAACATATTTGTAGCGCACCAGTCAGCAGTACCGTCCTGTCCGTGGGCAGTAGCGATAGCTTTCAGATCATTCATGAAATTATCTCGGTTTGCACCGGTAGTGGGAATAGTTCTGTCAACCTTAGCAATCTCAGCAGCATCGGTAAGATCAATGTACTCAAGAGTGAGGAACTTGGTGCGATACTTATTTTCGTCTTTTGTAAACTTGTATAAACGGAATTTAGGAACATTGGCGTACTCTCCCTCGCGCTTTGAAAGATCCTTAAGATCCTGCTGGGCTTTGCGCACTTCACGGTCAAGGAGATTCATGCGCACGAGGTCAGTGCGGAGCAGGAACTCATCGCTAAGCTCCCACTTGCGCTCCTGAAGGATAGCATCCTGGAACTCATCCTGACTTGAAGGAATAGCCATGTGGCCGATACCTGCACGGTCACGCACCTGCTGGAGTGCAGTACGGGCTTCCTGAGTAGGACCGTTGTTAAGCCAGTTTTGAGTCTCGGCATACATGAGAAGCACGTCGGCATAACGCACCATAGGAATATTTACGTTACGCTTGGCAGCAGCGTTAGGTTCGATCTGCCACTGGATACGATATTTACCGGGAGCAATAGAAGAGAACGTTGCACCTGCATCAGCTACATCGGGCTTATCGGCATTGGTTGAAAGCGAGCGTACTGTATAGTTGCAGCAAGTAACATCGCGACGGGTGTCGGCGGGATCAAACGACAGATAATAGGTAGGCAGTTTGGCCTGCAGTGAACGGCGGGCACCGTAGATTGCATACTGACTACCACCGGTAGTACCTACATAAACTCCGAGATAAGTATTGCCCACATTTTCACCAAGACGAGCTATTGACCACATCATCTCGGGAGCTACAGTGCCGAGGTCACGGCCGGTAAAGTTATAGAACAACTTCATGAAACCAGTCATGTCATTGTCACCCTGAATAAGATAGTTTTCATTCTGAGTGATTACCGACTTAAGTGCATTATCAGCGATAGTATAAATCTCACGGATACGTGCCTCATCCTCACGGGTACCCATATGAAGGGTCGCGGGATCGTTGGTCTCAAGATCCCAACGAAGTGAGTAGCCGGCTGCATGGAGACAGATGCGGGCAAGCAGACCACAAGCACTGTTGCGGTTGATACGCTCAGTGTAACCGCACTCACTGTACCAAGGCAGATCCTCCATTGTTGCGACCATATCATCAATGATGAAATCGTAGATCTTGTCGCGGTCATAACGCTTGGGATACATCACATCCTCATCATACATATGATTCGGATCGAGAGGCTCAGCTGTGAAAGGAACGTCACCGAAAAGACGGATAAGATTAAAATAGAGGAAAGCACGCTGGGCCGAAACCTCTGCTATAAGAGCCTTGATTTTTGTTGTAGGCTCCATTTCGCGGAGATGAGAGAGCGCGAGGTTGCAAGCCTCGATTTTCTTATAGCTTTCGCCGTAGGTGGAACCCAATACATAGGGAGCCGTAGGATCATAAGCGTAATTGCTTACATAATGCTTCTGACCCTCAAAATTATCTTCGGCTGCTATAGTAGTAGTCTCACCGGTATTAGCCTGACGATAGAATTCTTCCGACACGAGGCCGTTATAGATACCTTGCACGAAAAGGTCGGCGTTGTTCTCATCGCGGAAAGCGAAATCGGTATCATCCTTGGTATAGGAAGGAAGGTCGAGAGTGTCCTCACAAGAGGTGAAGAGCATCGATCCGCTTCCTACCATAGCAATAGCCAGCAGGAGATTGCGCACTGTATTGAAATTATATTTTTTCATTGTTTGGATTCGTTAGAAGAGTTAACCGTTAGAATGAAAGATTCAGACCTACTACATAGCTGCGCGAGGTAGGATATGCACGCGAGTCAAAACCGGGAGTACAGATCACGTCGTCGTTCTTCGACGATACGTTAGGATCGTAGCCTGAGTAGTTGGTGAAAGTATATACATTGTTGGCGGTAAAGTAGAGACGGAGGTTGCTGATGCATGCCTTCTTCATCCACTTGGAGGGGAAAGTGTAACCAAAAGTGATCTGAGAGACACGGAGGAACGAACCATCTTCTACGAAATATGATGAAGGATAGATGATATTTCCTGAGTTACCCTCGGTAAGGGACCACATACGGGCGTTTTCGTCAGGATTGAGTTCCTTCAGGCGGGCAAGAGTGGTAGCCTCGCGACCGGTAGCGGGATCTATCAGACGGTAGAAGTTATCACCGAAATCCTTAAGGGTATTCTGGAACGGGCCGTAAGGGCTGAGAGCCTGGGCGGTAGCGTTGTAAATATCGTTTCCGATCGAGAAGTTCATGAAGATGTTGAGGTCGAAGCCCTTGAATGTGAACTGGTTGCCGAAACCGCCTACACATGTGGGAGTACCGTTACCAATCTTACGCATAACCTTTGTGAACTGAGGATTCTCAGGATCGTCGTTATCGGCAGCAAATTTCATGTCACCGGGTTTGGCAGTTCCACCGAAGGGCTTCACTACACCATCCTTGAGAGTGAACGTACCATCTTCATTTTCGATGAAATCGTCGGTGGTATATATACCTTCATAAATGTAACCATACATATCACCGAGTGCACGACCTACAGCTGCATAGTAAGTAACCTGTCCTTCAAGTGACTTACCTGCACCGAATTCCTTGTATTCAAGATCGTTGTTAAGTGCAATAACCTTCGAGCGGTTAAACGAGAGGTTCAGCGATGAAGTCCACTGGAAATTGCGGTTAGTGATATTAACTGTATTAAGAGAGATTTCCCAACCGCGGTTGCGCATCTTACCTACGTTCTGCATCTGCTTGGTGTAACCGAGAGTCGAAGGAATCGTACATGAGAGAAGCATATCGGAAATCTGATTGTTGTACCAGTCCACGCCGATGCTCAGGCGGTTGTTGAACATACCGAGGTCAAGACCTACGTTGGTAGCGTGGAGAGTCTCCCATTTCAGTTTCGGATTACCGAGCTCGGCTGAAAGAGCCATAGAAGGATTCTGCTCATTATTATCCATAGGATATGAACCGATAGTAACAGCAGTAGTATACAGGTTATCGCCGATACCATTATTACCGGTCACGCCGTAGCCAACGCGAAGCTTGAGGTTGTTGATCACATTGATAATATTGCTCTCTTGGAAGAAGCGTTCCTGAGAGATACGCCATGCGGCTGATGCAGAGGGGAAGTAGCCCCACTTGTTACCCTTGGCAAACTTCGAGCTACCGTCGGCACGCATTGTTGCGGTTAAGAGGTAACGGTTGTCGTAGGTATAAGATGCACGACCGAAGAACGACAGCATATTGCTGTGGGAGTGCCCGGTTGATTTGGATGAAACCTCAGCTGTTTCAATATAATCAAGACCATGGTTAGGATTAGGGAATTTTTTGAGGCTTAACGAAGTGCTTTCGCTTTCGCTGTAGCTATATTCCTGACCGAGCATTACTGTGAGATCATGCTTCTGATTGAAAGTCTTGGCATAGGTAAGTGTATTTGCAATGTGCCAGTTGTAACCTTCGGAAGTACCGATTGAACCTGACTGACCGGTATTGATGGGGTCAAGCAGATAACCTGTACCTTCGGGTCCTGCGAAAGAAGTTGATTTGCCCCACTTCGATACATAGTTACCGGCAGTGCGCCAAGTAAAGGCATCAAGGAAATCAACGGTGATACCGGCATTAAGTTCAAGTCGACGGTCACGCTTCTTGCTTGTAGCGGCGCGGTTCTGGACGAGCTGGTTAGTTGCAGAGTAGAGAGAGGTCATACCGCGGAGGTCACCGAGAGTCTGGGTATTGAGAAGTTCATCGCGAGTAAACATCGTACCACCGTTGATGGGATATTTCACGAGGTCATCAAGACCGTCGAACTTACCACCGCCGTGGGTTGAGGCGTTGTAGAAGAACGATGAAAAGTCAAATTTCACACCCTTGTAAAGCTCGGTGTTGATTTTTGCACGGACGGAGTTACGGGTGTAATCGTGATTGGCGAGAAGACCATCGTTGCCTACGAAGTTATATGAAACGAGGTATTTGGTCTTGTCACTACCGCCGGAGATTGAAAGGCTATGGTTCTGAGTAACTGCCGAACCGCCGAATCCCTCACCCTGCATATCGAGAGCGTAGGAGTCACCATATCTGTTATTCATACGGTCATAGACGCCGGTATAAAACTCGGGATCATTGGCATAGTCGAAATTATCGTCGTAATACTGTGTGAACAGACCGTAATTGTTACGGAGCGCGATAAGTTCATACTGATACTGAGCATATGCAAGCGCATTGTCCATCACGTTAAGTTTCTTGGGAAGGACATCAAACGAAACGAAGCCGTTGTAGTCAATCTTGGTTTTGCCCTGCGATGCGCTCTTGGTGGTGATCACGATAATACCGTTGCTACCGCGGGCACCATAGATGGCCGTGGAAGATGCATCCTTGAGCACGTCGATCGATTCGATATCATTGATATCGATGTTGGAAAGAGCGTTATCCATAGGGAAGCCGTCCACAATGTAAAGAGGGTCAGTGCTCTGAGTAAGAGAAGCACCACCACGCACCGTCACGTTGACGCCTGCACCGGGAGCACCGCTCTGCTGCACGATGTTGATACCGGCAGCTTTACCCTGAAGAGCCTGAGCGGCCGATACAACGGGGACTTTGGCAAGTTCCGCACCCGATACCGAAGATACGGCACCGGTAAGGTCTTTCTTGCGGACCGTACCGTAACCGATTGCGACAACCTCATCGAGCATCATGGAGTTGGACTGCATCACTACGTCGATAGTGGTGCGACCGTTGACGGGCATTTCAAGGTTATCGTAACCGATGTATGAGAAAACGAGCGTGCCTTTTGAGGGAGCGCTGATCGAATAGTTGCCGTCGAGGTCGGTGGCAACACCGTTGTTTGTACCCTTTACCATGACAGTGGCACCCATGAGGGGCTCGCCGGCATCGTCGGACACGGTACCTTTCACTGTAATGTTCTGGGCATAAACTGAAAGTGAGAATACTACCGACAGCAACAGAGCCAGCCAGTAGCGTGGGTTCTTACTTAGATTCATACACACATGGTTTAGATAAGATTATAAATAGATAAGTATTTTAGGCATCGAGTTTGATACAATTTGCCTCAAAATAATGCATCGAATCGCTTTCCGGCGCCTTACAGTTTGGCAAAAAGTTACACAAAATTACATAATTTATCCGTAATTCGGTTAAAGCATATATAATTTAGCACATTTTAACAATAGCCGTAGCCGTTCATTCGATTTAACAATTACCCTCATCTGTTCACCACATTTATAATATAGCAAAACAGATACACAAAAAATCTTAAAGTTACAATAACCCACTTTCGGAAACAGAATAAATTCACTAACTTTGCATATAACGACCGGGGACGGATTCGTCTCATGGTCATATGAAAATAATCATCAATTTACAACTATCATACTTACATATTTATCATTTATGAAAATCAACTTCCGCCCTACCCTTTCCGCTATTATGATTACAACGGGAATCGCACTCTCATGCCCGCTCAATTCGGCGGCTCAGGACGTGGACGCCGTCTACGCCAACTATCCGGTATATACCGGCGATGACCTCGAGCTGAAGGTCACGCCCGAAGCTACACATTTCCGCCTGTGGGCTCCCACTGCTCAGGCCGTGAAGCTTTACATCTATCCCACCGACCGCAACTCCGCCCCTGAAAAGACCATCGACATGAGCCGCTCCATCGATGGCACTTGGGTGGCGAAACTCCCCGGTCAGCTTTATGGAAAATTCTATACTTTCAGTATCAGGCATGATGGTAAATGGCTTGCGGAGACGCCCGGTGTATGGGCTAAAGCCGTAGGCACCAACGGTGAGAGAGCCGCTATAATCGATTTCTCCCGCACAAATCCTGAAGGATGGGACGCTGACAAAGGCCCTCACACCCCGGCCATCACCGATGCTGTCATATATGAGATGCATCACCGCGATTTCTCAGTCGACCCCTCGTCAGGTATCGTAAACAAGGGTAAATTCCTTGCTCTTACCGAGGATGGAACTCATAATAATCACGGACAGGCAACCGGTATTGACCACCTGAAGGAACTCGGAGTGACTCATGTGCACATTCTTCCTTCTTATGATTACAATTCTGTCGATGAAGCCAACCTTGCTTCCAACGGCTACAACTGGGGTTATGATCCTGTAAACTATAATGCACCTGAAGGCTCCTACTCCACTAATCCGGCTGATCCCGCTGCCCGCGTCAAGGAAATGAAACAGATGGTGAAACATCTCCACGACAACGGCATAGGCGTCATCATGGATGTGGTATACAACCATACGGCTCAGAATGACGATTCCAACTTCTCGCTCACCGCTCCCGGCTACTATTACCGCCATCGCCCCGACGGAAGTTACAGCGACGCTTCAGGCTGCGGCAATGAAACTGCTTCGGATCACAAGATGATGAGTGACTTCATAGTCAACTCCGTAAAATACTGGGCTGAAGAGTATCATATCGACGGCTTCCGCTTCGACCTCATGGCCATACACGACACTGAAACCATGAACCGCGTTGCCGAAGCTCTCAAGGAAATCAATCCCGACATATTCGTATACGGCGAAGGCTGGACGGCTGGCGACTCTCCGCTGCCGGTTGAGCGTCGCGCTTTGAAAGAAAATGTATCGAAGATGCCTCTGGTTGCAGTGTTCTCCGACGATATCCGCGATGCTGTGAAAGGTCACTATTCCGATGCTGCCGACCGTGGTTTCGCCACCGGCAAGCCCGGACTTGAGGAAACTGTAAAAATCGGTATCGTAGCCGCCACCGCACATCCTCAAGTGGATTATTCAAAAGGCACTAACTCGAAATTCGCCTACGCTTCGGCTCCCACTCAGATCATCAACTATGTTTCATGCCATGATGACCTGATGCTGACCGACAAACTGCGTAAGTCTATGCCCGATGCCACCGATGCCAAGCGTCAGCGCGCCGCCCGTCTTGCCCAGACTATCGTATTCACTTCGCAGGGAACTCCGTTTATGTTTGCCGGCGAGGAACTTTTCCGCGACAAAAAGGGAGTGCATAACTCCTATAAATCTCCCGACTCCATCAATGCCATTGACTGGGATCTCAAGCACGTCAATGCCGAGCAGGACAAATATTACACCGAACTCATCAAACTTCGCAAGGCTCATCCCGCATTCCGCATGACAACCGCTGAGCAGGTTGCACGTCATCTGAAGTTTGACAACGTCAATGAGCCTAACCTTATATCTTATTCACTCGTCGACAATGCCAATGGTGACGAGTGGAAAGAAATCAAGCTGATATTCAACGGTTCTGATGAGGAACGTGAAGTGAAAGTCAATAAAGCCGACTGGACAATCATAGCTCACGACGGCCTGATCAACGCCGACGGCCTTACCACTACCCGCGGCGGCAAGATAACCGTAGCTCCCCGCTCCGCCACAATCCTTGCCCGCACGAAATAAGTTTTCTCAACAATCTGAAAAGCTCCGCTGCCATGCCGACAGCGGAGCTTTTATTTTTATCTCGTAATTTCCCGTTTATATCTTCTTTATCACGCGGCACGGATTTCCCACGGCGAGCGAATTGGCGGGAATATCTTTATTTACCACGCTCCCTGCGCCTATCACACAGTTGTCACCTATCGTGACACCCGGAAGCACGCATACTTTTGCTCCTATCCACACGTTGTTGCCTACGGTGATAGGTCGGGCATACTCGAGACCCTTGTTGCGCTCCGTAGCATCAAGGGGATGGCCGGCGGTATAAAATCCGCAATCGGGAGCGATGAATACATTGTCGCCGAATGTCACGGGAGCGCCGTCAAGTATCACGAGATTGAAATTGGCATAAAAATTCTCACCTACCTTGATATTGTAGCCGTAGTCGCAGTAAAACGGCTGCTCGATTAGTATCGAGCCCTTAACTTCCCCGAGCAACCTGCGCAGCAATGCTTCACGGCCTTGCATATCCTTAGGCCGCAGGTCATTGTAATCGCGACACATCTCCTTGCAGTCCTGACGCTCGGCTATAAGCGCCTTGTCATAGTTGGCGTCATAAATCATGCCGGCAAGCATCTTTTCTTTTTCTGTCATAGATAATTGAATTAGAGAATCGTATGCAAAGATACGAAAATATGAACCAATCGGCTCAAATAAAGGTTATAAATTCATAAGATCAACTATTTTCACGAGGGACTCTCGATTATGAACAGATTATTAACAGCCGTATTGTCGATCATCGCATTAGCGCCTGTGTCTTCAGCTGAAGAACAGACCGCTGATTCTGCTGCCGTATATTTCAGGCAGTCGATGACCGCCCTCAATCCAGATTATAAAGACAATTCCAAATCGCTGTCAAGACTTGCAACAGAACTTGCCGACTCATCATCGCTTTTGAAGAAGCACATCAGGGTCGTAGGCTCGGCATCGCCCGAAGGGTCGGTGAATTTCAACGAGTATCTTTCCCGCAAGCGTGCCACGAAGATATTCGATTATTTCAGTTCACGAAATCTGATACCTGCCGATTCTACCGAATTTGTATATACCGGTCGCAACTGGCGGGGACTCAGATCGATGGTCGAAGCTGACAATTCAGTCCCTTCTCGCGAAGATGTC
>JAIDUB010000003.1 GCA_029060405.1 Duncaniella sp.
ACGATATATAAGATGTGACTCCATTAAATGGATTTGTCCATGCAGAATACCCACGCTTCAATCGTTCAAAGAACCAATCGGCATAAAATGCCGGAATATCCGTACTCCTACTCGCAGACACTATTATAGGGGCCTGCGCTTCTGCGCTTACTCCAGAATCAAGAGTTATCGAAATTTTATCTGATGCTTTTGCCATTTATCTTATTCACTTTTATCAACGATCCAATGTCCGGTTTTTGAATGACCCTCCCACTTGATGCCCAGATCCCTTAGATGTCGCTCTACCGTTTTCTTATTAACAGATAGTTGAGTAGCAATATCTTCACGTCTGATGGATGGATTTGATTTTATGATTTTTAGTATTTTCTCATCAAGGCTTAGAGCGACACTTTGAGCGACATTGTCAGGGTTTTGAGCGACATTTTGGGCGACATTGTCAGGGTTTTGAACGACATTTTGGGCGACATTATCGGGATTTAGAGCGACATTACCCCTTAAGTTTTCCTTTGCAGTATTCGATATTTTTCCCGGACGTTTGAAGGTGACGTAGACGAAGCCGCCGTCCCAACGCCATGTCGGGTCTTCGACTCCTTGCTCGCGGCAGGCTTCGATGATACGGTGTATGCCGCTGCCCCAGCTTTCAAGGAAGGTTGAGCGGTAAAGAGCCTGCGCCATATTGCGATTATAGGGGTATGACTCGTGCGAGTCTTTTATATTCTCAATCGGAATCTGAGATGGGAAAACGCCGGGATTGGCAATCTCCACGCGGTCGTCATAGACTGCGATGCTTATTGTCAGATTCTGTTTCTCCCATTGACGATGACACAAGGCATTGATCAGGGCTTCCCTCAGTGCACGGACAGGCACTTCAAGTCGCTCCTCTCTCATCAGGCTTTTGTCCGTGATTTTGCCGCTTAGATTAAGATGCTTGAAAAAGAAAGCCATACCCGCATCAAGAAGATCGAAGAAATTGCCTTCCACACGTTGATTGTCAATGAATTCGAGTTTATTTGTGCCGAGGAAACGAGCCATCCTTAATTGGAAGTTATCGTACGGGTAGATATTGTTTGAGAAAAGCATGGCCGCCCCGTTGGTAGGCACTCCATGGTCGGTAAGTTTCCACTTTGCCAAAGTATCCTCAATCGGAGCAGACAAAGCCGACTCCGGAATGCGTCCTCCCTCAACTCCAAGACGGATGCAACCAAGAATCCTGTCGCGATTCAGGTCAGAAAGGCTCACACCCTTAGCCGGGAATGTCTCCCAAGCGTACGACTGCGGCTCGTACGCCCTGAGACGGTCCTCATACATATCGCGAGGCATTATCTTAGTTGTGCTTTCAAGTTTGTAATAAGGTCGTCCCTTATAGGTATATGGCCGGTCTCCCCATTTCCAACCATCGAAATGGAAAGCTATAACTTTGTTGCCGGGATGCTCCGGAACATCAACATAGATAGGTTGTATATCGTATGCAGGCTCAATTCCTGCCAATGCCTGAGAAATCTCCCGCTTCGTGGCATCCGTCACCTCCTGTCCGACAATCTTCCGCGACTTCGGTGTAACTCCGAAAATCAGCCAGCCGCCATCGGTGTTCAGAAACGCACACGCCGCATGCATACCGTCCTTCAGCTCGCCGGTACTTTTCTTCAGCTCCAGAGTCCGCGACTCATCCGCCTCAATCAATGCTTTTATATCGTCAATAGTCATCTTTATTCTTGTAAGCTACAAAGTTATAAAATATACCTCACCCCTACAACTTTAGTAATAAGTAAGTTTCAAGAATTAGTTTATATCAATCTTCGGCTTGATATTCTTCGCAGAGCGAAGCGGTAAACCGGTCTGCAATCTTTCAACTTACTCACAAGTCATTATGGAACCCCATAACTCCCTGTTCTTAAATTGAAATCTTATCAATATCAATCTCGAATCTTTAATATAAACTAATTCCTGAAACTTACTTAAATTAAAAAAATCGCGTCAATGAATATGAATAAAGATTATCTCGGGGATGCGTTAGGGCAATAAAAAAACTTCACTTGATTCGTATCAAATGAAGTTTCTTTGTGGTCCCACTAGGGCTTGAACCTAGGACCCACAGATTATGAGTCTGTTGCTCTAACCAACTGAGCTATAGGACCTCGAATACCGCTTGATGATGTATCGGCAACGGTTTCGTGATGCAAAGGTAGTGAAGAATTTTGTTTCATACAAATTTTTTGCCTTGTTTTTATCCTGATATTTGCCAAGAAGGGTTATTACGGGCTGATTTATTGATTTTTTTGCTTATTTTTGCAGCATGAAACCGATTTTTCTGATTGGATATATGTGTAGCGGCAAGACTACTCTGGGACGCGCTCTTGAGCAGGTAGCCGACGTGACATATATCGATCTCGACGATATGATCGTGGAGGAACAGGGCATGAGCGTGAGCGAAATTTTCACTGCGCGTGGCGAAGATGTGTTCCGTAGCCTTGAGGCAGATGCGCTCGCCCGGGTGGCACGTCTTGAAAACGTGGTGGTGGGTTGTGGCGGTGGCACTGCCTGCAACCCGGCCAACATGGAGCTCATGAACGGCTGCGGCACCACGGTGCTCCTCGAGGCTCGTCGCGACAGGCTGCTCGTGAGATTGCTCGAGGGCAGGGCGCGACGTCCGCTCATAGCGTCGCTCACCGACGAGGAAGTGGAGCGTGCCATGGAGCGCGGACTCGCTCAGAGGAAAGTGCACTACGAAAGGGCAGCCAATCGGTTTGACAGCTCGCTTCTCGAGACGCCCGACGAGGTAGCAGGGACGGTGGAGCTTTTTATTAAGAAATTCAATTTACAGCGTAAGATATGAAACTGTCGGATTTTTCGGCTGTCACGCTTGAGCAGCCTTGTGAAGTGGCTACGCTGCACAGGCGTCTGAAGATAGGATTGCCCGCATGCAGCGATGAGTCAGAGCGCCGCTTTCCGCTCACCCCCGAGGCCGTGGCCATGCTCGTGGAGCGAGGCTTCATGGTGGTGATGGAGGCGGGCGCCGCCGCCACAATCAATTATACCGACGCGCAGTATGCCGACGCCGGTGCCGAGATAGGCACGCGCCGCGACGCATTCGGCGCCGAGGTGGTGATATATCTGGCAGGTCTGTCGCGCCACGATGCCGGCATGATGCGTCCGGGAGCCATGCTGCTGACATTTCTGCGCCCGGTGGCATCAGACCCGGTGGCGATAGAGGCACTGCTCCATCGCAAGGTGCTTTCGCTTGCTCTCGATCTTGTGACAGACGCTAAGGGCAACACTCCCTTCGCCGACATTCTTGCCGAGATCGACGGCCGGGCCTCGATAGCTCTCGCCTCGTCGCTGCTTGCCGACACGCGCCGCGGCAAGGGAATACTGCTTGGCGGCATAGCCGGCGTGGTTCCCTGCGAAGTTACGATAATAGGCTCAGGCATAGCAGCCGTAGCCGCCGCACGCTCTGCCATAGGACTCGGCGCGATGGTGAGAATGTTTGACGACGATGTGTACTCCCTGCGCCGCGCTTGGATGGAGCTGGGAGGCGGCGTGATCACCTCGGTACTGCATCCCAAGGTGCTTGCCGGCGCGATGCGGAGCGCCGATGTGGTGGTGGTGACCTGCGGAGAGTTTCACGCGTCTGACGAACTGGTGCGCATGATGAAGCGCGGCGTGGTGACATTTGACCTCGCGGACGGCAAAGCATTTCCCACCATGCGGGCTGTCGACCTTGCCACCGTGGCAGCGAGTGACCCCTCGACCAGCCTGCAGGGACGCCTGTGTCTGGTCAACGCCGGGAGTGCCGTGGCTCGCACCGCGGCGATGGCACTGAGCAATTCGCTGCTTACGCTGCTTGACCGCATAGATGCCAGCGAGGGCGTCAACGCGGTGATACGACTGCGTCCCGAGATACGCCGCAGCGTGATGACATTTCTCGGCAAGCCTGTCAATGAGACCGTGGCCCGTGCCGCAGGAATGACAGGCGTTGACATATCCATATTCCTCACTCTATCCTGACGCCATGACTCAAAAAAAGAAATACTATGTAGTGTGGGAAGGATTCGCCACGGGAGTGTTTGACTCATGGGAAGAATGCCAGCTTCAGGTCACGGGATATCCCGGGGCGAAATTCAAGAGCTTCAATTCGGCCGAAGAGGCCGTGGCTGCATTTCGCGGCGATCCGGCGGCGCAAATCGACATAATACGCAATATCGCCACCCATTCGGCCCCGGTGGTAAACTATGAGGCCATACCCGAGATAAAGCTCGATGCCATAGCAGTAGACGCGGCCTGCTCGCGCAACCCCGGTCCGGTGGAGTACCGTGGAGTGTGGGTGCGCACGGGGCAGCAGCTGTTTCATGTAGGACCACTCGCCGGAGGCACCAATAATATAGGAGAATTTTGCGCGCTCATCCATGCCCTCGCCCTATGTACACGCAAAGGGCGCACCGACATACCCATCTACTCCGATTCGGTCACCGCACAGTCGTGGCTGCGCCACCGCAAAGTCAAGACCACCCTCACCCCTACTCCCGAAAACGAACCGCTCCGCGCCATACTCGCCCGCGCCATCGCTTGGATGGACACACATTCCATCAACAATCCCATCCTGAAATGGAACACCGACGACTGGGGTGAAATCCCCGCCGACTTCGGCCGCAAGTGAGAGCAAAAAAGTTTTCAATATAACGAAAACTTTCGGCGATTTCTGCAAAAGTTTCCATTATAATGAAAACTTTTGCTATATCCTTTCTTCCGTTACCAAGGAAAATACTCTATGAAGGCTATTGTACACAGTCCTCATAGATTTTTTGAAGAAAATACAACTTAACAGAGCTAAGATTGCAAAAAAATTCGTAGCTTTGCCTGTGGATATATAAGTCGTTAAGACCTGATTTATCCGCAAGATAAGGCTAAAGTTGCTTGTCCTGTTATCGAAATCGCCAAAATTCGCAGAAGGATATTGCAATCTTACGCTCCTCTTTTTCTCAAGAAAAGGAGTCTTTATGTCGTATATCCAACAGATATGCGCATTAAAGCTTCTATATCGCGAAAAATTGGAGCAACCGTAACGGATTCTGACTAACCTCAGATACGAGACGGCGTAACGGTTGTATTTTTCTTCGGCTTTGCACCTTCTGCAAGGTGTTTGGCGATACCTGATAACAGGTGTAAAGCGAGTAAGTCTCCTTTACGCCTTTTCTTGTATTGCCGTTAATCTTTAACACCGCTTAGGTCTGAGACTTACCTATTGCACTTTATTGCTGTCCGATAAAAATTTTTGATCGGATAAAAAATAAGGGTCGATTCCATTTGCAGGAGTCAACCCTTTTCG
>JAIDUB010000030.1 GCA_029060405.1 Duncaniella sp.
TTCGATTACAAATTTAACCACAAAACATCATAAATGGTTGTATTTTCCGCTAAAAAAAATCCCAAGGCCGATTTTTTCACCAAAATCGCCGGTAAACTCTAAGAATATAGAAATTTTTCCTTATTTTTGCATTAACAAATTTTACTTCACTACTCAATAAAAAGAATATGAAGAAGCACAATTTCTATGCCGGCCCTTCGATTTTGAGCCAGTATACAATCAAGAACACGGCTGACGCCGTGCTGAATTTCGCGGGAACCGGGCTGTCGATTCTCGAAGTTTCCCACCGCGGCAAAGAATTTCAGGCTGTGATGGACGAGGCACAGGCTCTCGTAAAAGAGCTTCTCAACGTGCCTGAAGGTTACCATGTGCTTTTCCTCGGTGGCGGCGCGAGCCTCCAGTTTGCCATGGTGCCTTTCAATCTTCTCAAGACCAAGGCCGCTTATCTCGATACAGGTACATGGGCATCCAACGCCATAAAGGAAGCTCGTCTTTTCGGCGAGGTGGAAGTGCTCGCTTCAAGCAAGGACGCCAACTATACCTTCTATCCCACTGACTATACAGTTCCGGCCGATGTGGATTATTTCCACATCACCACCAACAATACCATCTACGGCACCGAGCTCCGCGAGGATCCCGACGTTCCCGTTCCTATGGTGGCCGACATGTCGAGCGATATATTCTCGCGCCCCATCGACGTGAGCAAATATGACATCATATATGCCGGCGCACAGAAGAATCTCGCTCCCGCAGGTGTGACCCTCGTTATCGTGAAGGAAAGCGCACTCGGCCACGTGGAACGCGCTATTCCCACCATGCTCGACTACCGCACCCACATCAAGAAAGGCTCGATGTTCAACACTCCCCCCGTTCTGCCTGTATACTCAGCTCTCATGACACTCCGCTATTACAAGGAGATGGGAGGCGTTGAAGCTCTGCAGAAGCTCGACGAGGAAAAGGCCGCGATGCTCTACAAGGCCATTGACGACAGCAAGATGTTTGAAGGCACTGTGACCGACAAGGCTCACCGCTCCATCATGAACGTTACTTTCGTTATGACCGAGCCTTACCGCGAACTCGAGAAAGATTTCGTTGATTTCTGCTCGGCACGCGGCATTGTAGGCATAAAGGGTCACCGCTCCGTAGGCGGCTTCCGCGCATCACTTTATAATGCTCTCCCTGTAGAAAGCGTCAAGGCTCTCATCGACGCCATGAATGAATTTGAAGCTCTCCACGTTAAATAAAGCAGTCAGCATGAAAATTCTTGTAGCTACCGAAAAACCTTTTGCGCCCGTCGCCATCGAGCAGATGAAGGCCGTGACCGACGAGGCCGGTGCCACTCTCGCCCTGCTCGAGAAATACACTACCCGTCACGCCCTGCTTGAAGCCGTAGCCGATGCCGACGCGCTCATAATCCGCAGTGACAAAGTTGACGCCGAAGTGCTCGACGCGGCAAAGAATCTTAAAATAGTGGTCCGCGCAGGCGCTGGTTATGATAATGTGGATCTCGACGCAGCCACCGCTCATGGTGTAAGCGTGCAGAATACTCCCGGCCAGAATTCCAATGCCGTTGCCGAACTGGTATTCGGCATGGCCGTGATGATGGCCCGTAATATGTACAACGGCACATCCGGTTCTGAACTTCGCGGCAAGGGCCTCGGTATACATGCTTTCGGTCAGGTTGGCCGCAATGTTGCCCGCATCGCCCGCGGATTTGAGATGAACACATCGGCTCTCGACCCCTATTGCCCCGATGAGGTAATGCTTGAAGCCGGAGTGACTCCGGTTCATTCCGTTGAGGAACTGTATGAGAAAAACCGCTATGTGTCGCTTCACATCCCCGCTACCGCCGAGACCCGCGGCTCGGTGGGCTATGACCTTGTGATGCGCATGCCCATGGGTGGTGTTCTCATCAATACCGCCCGCAAGGAAGTCATCGACGAGCAGGGCCTCATCAAGGCTCTTATGGAGCGTACCGACCTCAAATACGCAGCCGATGTCGCTCCCGATCATGCCGTAGAGATGAAAGAGCTGTTTGGCGACCGCGTATTCTTCACCCCAAAGAAGATGGGAGCACAGACTGCCGAGGCCAACATCAACGCCGGTATCGCCGCAGCCCGTCAGGCCATCGAATTCCTCCGCGACGGCAACGACCGCTTCCGCGTCAACAAGAAATAATCCCCTACCCCAATAATCTCAAAATCGGCAAGGCTCTCAGCCCTGCCGATTTTTATAGTATCCTGTAACTCAATACACTACTCCCGAAATCATGTTGGAGTTACTTGTAGGGGCGCTTCCTCAGGAGCGCCCGGCAGAGCAAATGGTAATTTCTGCTCTTCCCGGAAACGGAGCGAAGCTTAGTCACTACATCTAATGCCGGGAAAATTAAATTTCTGCTCGGCTGAGCCATCAATATAGCTGATACATGAATTCCCCTCTATAAATAAGCCTACATTCCTTATTGACAAGATACAGTGAAGCCCGGAAACAGAGGTGGCTTCCGGGCTGAGAAATTCAGATGTATGTATCAACTATATCAATAGTTCCACTGGCAGGCAACCATGCGGAGGCTGGTATCGCCCATAGTGCGGAGGTCGGTGATATTATTGAAGCGGCAGTTGATGTAGACGAGGGCGGGGTCAAACGAGAGGTCTACCATGTTGAGCTGGTTGTTGTTGCAGATCACGCGCTGGAGGAAAGTCTGGTTGCTGAGCGACAGAGAGGTAAGGTCGTTGTAGCAGCAGTCTACATACTGGAGGTTACCGCAGTTTTCTACAGAGAGGGTGGTGAGGTCGTTGTAAGAGCAAACGAGGTCGAGGAGGTTCTGGCAGTCGCGAACACCGAGGGTGGTCATGTGGTTGTCAGAGCAGATGAGAGTAGCGAGTTCAGGAAGACCCGATACGATCATGGTAGTGATCTCGTTGTCGTCGATGTTGAGGTTCTGGAGCTTAACCACACCGGTGAGGTTGAGCTGGGTGAGCTTGTTGTAACCGCAGTAGAGGTTCTTGAGGCTGGTGCAACCTTCCACGTTGAGAGTTTCAAGGTGGTTACCCTGTACGTTGAGGGTCTTGAGGTTGAAGCTGTTGGCAAGATTGAGCTCAACGAAAAGGTTGTTTGAGAGGTTGAGGTTTTCAAGAAGAGGAGTAGCTGTGATGTCAATAGCTGTCAGACGGTTCTTATAGAGAGAAACCTTGGTAAGTACGGGATTGGCCTTGAAAGTAGCGGTAGCGAGTTTGTTGCGGCTGGCGTTAACTTCCGAAAGAGCAACAGCGCCGGTGAAGTTCACGTCAGTAAGAGCGTTGCGGGAAACATCAACTTTCTTGAGGGCTACGAAACCGGTGAGGTCAAGTGAACCTGCAAGTTTCTTGTCTTTCCAGTCGATTTCTACTACACGACCGTTTTCAAACTTAACACCTTCGATGGCTTCGAGTTTATTAACGTCGGCAACCTTGAGGGCTTCGGCATTGGTAGCGGCTTCTACGGCAGGCTGAGAAAGGAATGCCTTGAGCTGCTTAACTTCGTTCTTGTCAAGTTTCTGAGCGAAAGCTGTCACGCATCCGAGCATGAGAGCAATCATTAATAACGCTTTTTTCATAAAAACAATAGTTGGTTGAGTTGTTGTAATTTTTACTTCAATAACACTTCCGCAGGGCGAAAGGTTTAATCATGGTTGATTTTTTTCTGATTTAATAGGATTTTGGTATAAAATTTAAGATTTTGCAAACTGTGATAAATGTTTCGTGTGATGAATTTTTGTGATTTAATATGATGAATGTTATCGTTTATCTGATCATGAGCCCAGAAGCTTGAAAAGTATTCCCACCATAAGCAGCCCGGCTATGGTAAAAGCCGTGGTTGAACGGAAAAACAACCGCCATGTACCCGTGCGCTTCCGGGAAGTCCAAGTGTAGACTCCTC
Source organism: Duncaniella sp. (assembly GCA_029060405.1). Lineage (GTDB taxonomy): Bacteria > Bacteroidota > Bacteroidia > Bacteroidales > Muribaculaceae > Duncaniella. Next base: position 3,919 of record JAIDUB010000030.1, read on the forward strand.
CACACAGCAAGCCGTAGACCACGGCGGCGAGTATCCATATCAACACATTTCCCATCGGCGATATAACTGCGGTTATTTAAGTTTGCCCTTCGTTCCGCCTTTCACACCGCCGCCCATCGAGAAGATATTGGCGTCGTAGCTCACGGTTTTCTGACCGCGCTCACGGTTGCGCTTAAGCGCCAGCTGCACGAGGCGATCCATGAGCTTGTCGAAACTTATGCCCGTGGCTTCCCAAAGGTAGAATGAAAGTGAACCGGGGATGGTATTGATTTCGTTCACATATATATTATCGTTGTCAGCGTCCACTATCACATCCACGCGGCTTACGCCATGGCAACCGAGCACCCTGAATGTCTCGCCTGCGAGGAAGCGGATGCGTTCGGTCATGGCCTCGGGCAATTCGGCCGGAATGCGCTTCTGCGATGCCTGCATACCTTTGGCGCCCTTGGAACCGCCCATATATTTATCGGTATACGACAATATCTCGCCGCTTTTTATAGGCTCTTCCAGAACTGATGTAGTGTAGTCGTCACAGTCACCGAGCACCGAGCAGTTGATTTCCTTGAGATTCTCCACCATATGCTCTACAATGATGCGGGTGGAATATTTCTCAGCCTCAGCTACACGCTCCACGAGCTGATCGTGGTCAGTGGCGCGACCTATGCCTACGCTTGAGCCGAGATTAGCCGGCTTTACTATCACGGGATAGCCTATCTCCTTCTCGATTTTTTCGATAAGTTTGTCGCGCGACGAGTACCACTGCTTGTCGGTAAACCACACATAGTCCACCACAGGCACGTCACAGTCGCGGAGTATCATCTTCATGGTAATCTTGTCCATACCGTTGGCCGACGCGAGAGTATCGCAACCGGCATAGGGTATCCCTATCGAGTCGAGTATGCCTTCAAAAGTACCGTCTTCACCGTTTGAGCCGTGAAGCACGGGAATCACCACGTCGAGATGAGCGGCGACATCGCTGCCGAATATAGGTTTCTTTTCCTTGTAAAGATTATAATCTCCATACACAGGCCGCATATATACCGGCGTGCACTTTGCCAGAAGCGCGGGCATGTCGCGGTAATTGGCCACGTCGAGCAGCGCTTCACCGGTATACCATTTGCCCTGCTTGGATATATATACCGGAGTCACGTCGTAGCGGCTGCGGTCAATCGCGTGCATGGCCTGATTGGCAGAGATTACTGATATTTCGTGTTCGGTCGATCGTCCGCCGAAAAACACTCCTATATTAGTTTTCATTTTTCAGTATTCACATCAAATTGAGTTACAAAGATAATGAAATTTTCAATAGTACGTGTATATTTTAACTTTTAATTTCACGCTATTGATCTTCAGGCGAGGTCTGATAGCCGCGTTCTCCCCACGCGAGCTGTCGGCGGGGTATGATCAGATACAGCGGGCGTCCATCTCGCATGAAGGGTATTACCGTAGCCGTATCACCATGATTTTCAACCATGTCAGCACTGACAATCATCATTCCCGAGGGGAATTTTATCTCTTCCAAGGTAGCAAAATCAATCTGTGCCGCTTCGGGAGGGAGTATAACCGGGAGCTCTGATTTATGATGAAAATCGGCAAACGCCTTGCGTTCATAGTACATATCCTGCACGCGGTGATCGATACGCTGGAGTGTCCACCACTGACGGGTCAGATAGTCGATATCTTCGGCAAAAACTATACCGTCAGATGATTCCATATAGGCCCGGTCGATAGCTTCCATATGCCTGTTGAAACCGATACCTGTGATGACCGTGGCTATGCTTTGCGATGCAGTGACCAGCCAAGCTGCGGTAGCCGCCGCGGCGGCAACCGCCTTCGGTACACGTATATCGGTCAGTCTCACCCAATAGCAGAGAAAAATCAATGAATATGCCTGACTGAACCATCCGCTGCGACCCACGATACCACCCGCGGCCACCGGGGCGAGTGCCATTACAGCGGCTATGCCCCATATGCAGGCCGGTGATGAAAACAATTCTGAAAACTTACGTCTCATAGCGCGGCTCAATGTCATCGAAAGGCAGCATGCCGATATGATTATGAGCGTGACAGGCGCCGATTTCACTATAAGAAGCCAGCCGGGATCGTCAGGCACACGCCATGATTCCCCTCCTGCGGCACGGAATATTATTCCGGGCGAGAGTGTGGCCAACATTGTACCTGCTGCGAAGGCTACAAGCATGCGACGCTGCAAGGCAGTCAGAGAGCGCCAACGTTTTCCTCGCCATATCCACCATGCCGCGCCGCACAGCAGAGGCAGCGTGGCCGACTCATGCATGCATCCGGCCACCACACCGGCAACGATCACCATGACAGACTTCATGATGCCGTAGTCAGCGGTTTTCAGTCTCGCGAACAGATATGCCGTCCCGAGAACCACAGCGAGAGTAAACGGATAGTTGAACGCGAAGTCGATGGTAAACATCATGTCCCACCAAGGAAACAGCATAGCATACGCTGCCACCACAAGTATCGACATGGACACGTAACTCTCGGTGCGCCACAGTCCGCCGAGCCTTACTATCAATGCAGCGCCAGCAACCGCCGCACCACCCAATACCACATCCGACATCCATTGCGGAAACGCACCGAGGAAAAACGACGCGAGGAAATTGGCCATGCGACCGTTGGCGTGCAGCCAGTGCTTCAAGTCATATAGCCAGAACTGCCATAACGGATACGGCCCGTCAAGTCCTGTCGAGGTCCGGTGAACGCCCATATACCCCCAGTCGTCACCGAAATAAGGGGTAAGCAGATACATCAGTGTGAAGGTAACCCCCATTATCGCAAGGAGGCCGTATAGCCAGAAGATGCCTGATCTTTTACCTGTAATGCTTTTCATCATGGCAAAGATAATTAATTTCGCCAATAAATGATTAACTTTGCACCTACAATAAATCCTACACCTTCATTATGTTAGAATACATCTCAGGAACTCAGCATGAACTCACGCCCACCACCGTGGTTATAGAAACCTCAGGCGTGGGATATCTGCTCAATATATCGCTCACCACTTTCGCCGCCCTCGAGAAAAATCAGGAGGGAACGCCGGTAAAACTGCTCGTTCAGGAAATTATACGCGAGGATGCGTGGACGCTCTACGGATTCGCCACTGCTACGGAGCGCGACCTTTTCCGGTTGCTCAACGGAGTGTCGGGCGTGGGGGCCGCCACGGCGCGCATGATACTGTCGTCGATGCAACCGGCTGAAATCGAGCAGACTATTGTAAACGGCGACCACTCCCGCCTGAAAAATGTAAAGGGAATAGGATTGAAAACTGCCCAACGCATAATTGTTGACCTCAAGGATAAAATAAAACCAGCGGACCCGACGTTATTATTACAACCCGACCTTCCCAACAGCAGCGCCGCTCTCGAAGAGGCTCTTGCAGCGCTGGTCATGCTGGGCTTTCCACGCCCGCAGGCCGCCAAAGCGCTCAGGAAAATTTTCGACGCCGATCCTTCGGTCACCGTGGAGGCTGCCATTAAGAAGGCGTTCACCATGATGTAGTAACGTTGAGTCGATATAGTAAATATAACCGGAGCATACTATCTCTCATAGCGCGCATTGCGGTCATTGTGGCTGCAATGCTTGTCGTGTCCCTGCCCCTGAGCGCCCAGTATGCAACTCCGGGCTTTACACCTCCGGCTCCGGCGTGGCCTGTGTCGCCGGCCACTCCGCTCGACAGCGTGATGCTCCCCTACCCCGTTCAGCCCACCATCCCGCAAGGCTACGAGGATATCATGGCCGAGCAGTTCGCCGCCGACCTCGACAATCCTTCCAACATCACCACCACCGCCGAGTACGACCCTGTGACGGGTATGTATATAGTGCGCACCCGTCTGGGCGAAAATGATATTGTGACGCCGTTTTTCATCTCGGCCGACCGTTACAACGAGTTTCTGACCCGCCGCGACATGCAGGAATATTTCCGCATGCGCAACACCGAGGCCATTCAGAAAAAAGAGAAAGAGCCCTTCAACATCCTCGACATGAACTTCGCCCTCGGACCGCTCGAAAAGATATTCGGCCCCGGTGGCGTTCAGCTCAAGACTCAGGGTTCGATACAGATATCCACCGGCGTGAAGTCAAACAAGACCGACAATCCCGCTCTCTCGCTCACCAACCGCCGCAAGACCTATTTTGACTTCGACCAGAAGATTCAGGCCACTGTGTCGGCAAGCGTGGGCGACCGACTGAAATTCAACATGACCTACAATACCGATGCGACATTTGATTTCGACTCCAAAAATCTCAAGCTTGCCTACGAGGGTCACGAGGACGACATCGTCAAGAGCATCGAGGCCGGTAACGTGTCGATGACCACCGGATCGTCGCTCATAAGAGGTAGCACGGCTCTTTTCGGTATAAAGGCCAAACTTCAGTTCGGCAAACTCACGGCTACGGCGCTCGTGTCGCAACAGAATTCCGAATCCCGCTCCGTCAACACCAAAGGCGGCGTGCAGACTACCGATTTCTCCATCAACGTCGACAACTACGATCAAAACCGTCACTTCTTCCTCGCCCACTTCTTCCGCGACAACTACGACCGCTTCGCATCGAAGCTACCTTTTGTATCGTCGGGCATCAAGATAACCCGCATCGAGGTGTGGGTCACCAATAAAAACAGCAATTTCAACCAGTCGCGTAACTTCGTGGCATTCGAGGATCTTGGCGAGAATACCCATCTGGCAAGCAAATACTGGCAGCCTGACTATTCCGTTCCCGTGCCTTGCAACAGTTCCAATAATCTTCTGCAGGTAATCAAGACTCAATATCCCGATGCACGCAACATCAATGCCGTGACTCAGGTTCTCGAGCCGCTGAGCGCCTACGGTATAGAAGGAGGCACCGACTTCGAGAAAGTGGAGAGCGCGCGCCAGCTCACTTCAAGCGAATACACCCTCAACTCCACCCTCGGCTACATCTCTATCAAGGCCGCGCTAAACGCCGACGAGGTTCTGGCCGTGGCCTACGAGTATACCTACAACGGACAGGTTTATCAGGTTGGTGAATTTTCGAGCGACATTTCTTCGACCGAGCAATCGCTGTATCTGAAGATGCTCAAGTCCACCACGATCGATACCCGTCAGCCCATGTGGGACCTGATGATGAAAAATGTATACTCGCTCGGCGCATATCAGGTACAGAAGTCCAATTTCCGGCTCAACATCAAGTACCTCAGCGATACCACCGGTACTGAAATCAATTATCTTCCCGTGCCGGCCATCGCCAATCAGCCTCTGCTTCAAGTGATGAACCTCGACCGCATCGACTCCAACGAAGCCTCCAATCCCGACGGATTCTTTGACTTCATCGAGGGTTATACCATCATATCATCTACCGGCAAGATTATTTTCCCGGTAGTGGAACCTTTCGGTTCGCACCTTGCCTCGAAAATAGGCGATCCGGTGCTGGCTGAAAAGTACGTGTATCAGGAACTTTATGACTCCACGCTTGTGGTGGCGCGTCAGTTTGCCGACAAAAACAAGTTTGTGCTCAAGGGTAAGTATCAGGCGTCGGCCGGGTCACAGATACGACTCAATGCGATGAACGTGCCCCGAGGTTCGGTAATAGTGATGGCCGGCGGCGTGCAGCTTGTGGAAAACAGCGACTATACCGTCGACTACGCGATGGGTATTGTGACCATCACCAACCAGAGTATTATCGATTCGGGACAGAGCATCAGCGTGACACTCGAGAACCAGTCGATGTACTCCACGCAGCGCAAGACCCTTCTCGGTCTTGATCTGCAATACCGGTTCAACAAGAATTTCACCCTCGGCGGTACACTCCTCCATTTCTCGGAAAAGGCACTGACCGAGAAAGTCAATATAGGCGACGAGGTGATAAACAATACCATGTGGGGTCTCAACCTCTCATATAACACCGAATTCATGTGGCTCACCAATCTTCTCAACAAGATTCCCACTGTAAATGCCACACAGCCTTCCACGCTCAATGTGCAGGCCGAGTTTGCCCAACTGGTACCGCATACCCAAAAATCAGGTTCCAACAAAGGCTCATCATACATCGACGATTTCGAGTCCACGCAGATAGGTATCGACCTGCGCTCGCCCTATTCATGGTTTCTCGCGTCGACCCCCTACGACCCATCGCCCGATGCCCTGTTTCCCGAGGCGGCACTGAGCGATAACGTCGACTACGGCAAAAACCGCGCGCTCCTGTCATGGTACTACATCGACCGCATGTTTACCGCGCGCAATTCCTCGCTCTGTCCCGGCTACATCAAGAGCGACTACAAGCAGCTCAATAATCCGTATGTGCGCGAAGTGACCTCGCGCGAGATTTTCCCCGGCCGACAGCTTACCTATGGCGAATCCAACACCATACAGACACTCAATCTGTCATTTTACCCCAACGAGCGCGGCCCCTACAACCTCGATGCCACAAACATCGACGACGAGGGTTATCTCAACAACCCCGAGAAACGATGGGGCGGTATCATGCGCAAGATGGACAACACCAACTTCGAGCAGTCAAATATCGAATACCTGCAATTCTGGATGCTGTCGCCGTTTCTTGACCCTGAGAATCCCAATCTCGAGGGTGGTGACCTGTATATCAACTTCGGCGAAATATCCGAGGATATCCTGAAAGACGGACTGAAAAGCTACGAAAACGGTATTCCGGTGGACGGTGACGACCAGTTCCTGCGCGAGACGGTATGGGGCCGCACATCATCGCAGAACTCACTCACCTATGCTTTCGACAACAACTCCTCGGCCCGCCGCCTTCAGGACGTAGGTCTCGACGGTCTGCCCAACGAGATGGAATTCGGCTTCTCGTCCTATCAGAATTATCTCGACGGACTTCGCCGCCGCCTGTCACCCTCGGCTATCGAGCGCATGCAGGCTGACCCGTTCTCGGCTTTCAATGACCCCGCCGGCGACAATTATCACTTCTACCGTTCTTATCAATATGATGAGATGAGAGCGTCAATTCTCGAACGATACAAGCGATACAACGGCGTGGAAGGCAACTCGCTTTCGCCTGAGGACGCTCCCGACGCGCTGTATCAGTCATCGCGAAGCACCCCCGACGTAGAGGATATCAATCAGGACAACACGCTTAACGAATACGAGCGTTACTTCCAGTATCGCGTTTCAATCCGTCCGGAGGATCTTGAAGTGGGCCGCAACTATATCACCGACAAGCAGGTGAGCTACGTGGCTGCCATCAACGAGGATCCTAAGGAAGTGGTATGGTACCAGTTCAAGATACCCTTGTCGAGCTATGAAAAAGTGGTGGGAAACATCAACGACTTCTCCACCATCCGATTCGCGCGCATGTTTATGACCGGATTCAAGAACACCACTCACCTGCGTTTCGCCACCTTTGAGCTCGTGCGCGGCGAATGGCGTACCTACGACTTCAACCTTAACAACCGCTCCGACGCGCCCGCCGAGGGCGAACTCGACATTTCGGTTGTGAACATCGAGGAAAATGCTGACCGCGAGCCTGTCAACTATGTGCTTCCTCCCGGCGTGACACGTATTTCCGACCCGGGCCAGAGCCAGATTGTGCAGCTCAACGAGCAGTCAATCTCCATGAAGGTCACCGGGTTGCGCGCCGGCGACGGTCGCGGCGTATACAAGAACACCCAGCTTGACCTCCGCAACTACAAGCGCCTGCAGATGTGGGTGCACGCTGAGAAACTCATCGACGATGCTACTTCGCTCAAGTCAGGCGAACTTTCGGTATTCATCAGGCTCGGCTCCGACGTCAAGAGCAACTATTACGAATACGAAGTTCCCCTCGAACTTACACCTCCCGGACACTATACTGATGATGCTTCGGAAAGATATAAAGTGTGGCCGCGCAGCAACTTCCTCGATCTCGATCTCCAGTCGCTTGTAAGCCTCAAGCGCGAGCGCAATCAGGCCAAGAGCGAGAACCGTCCCGGCGTAGGTTACGCCACCCTTTTCACGGGCCGCGATCCCGAGAACGAGCGAAACCGCATGGCGGTGATCGGCAATCCGTCGCTCAGCGACATCCGAGTAATGCTGGTGGGTATACGCAACAACGCCTCCACGACCAAGGACGGTATCGTATGGCTCAACGAACTCAAAGTCACCGACTTCAACAGTGAAGGCGGCTGGGCTGCCAAAGCCAACGTAAATGTGGGAGTCAGCGACCTTGCCACTCTCAATTTCGGCGCGCATGTCGAGACGGCAGGTTTCGGCGGCGTGGATCAGTCGCTCAATCAGCGGCGTCTCGATGACTATGAGCAATACAATTTCGCGGTTCAGGTCGATGCGGGACGCTTCCTCCCTGCCGCCGCCAAGCTCCGCGCTCCGGTGTTCTATTCGGTTTCCAAAGAGACCACGTCGCCCAAATACAATCCTCTCGATCAGGACGTGTTGCTGAAAGACGCTCTCGATGCAGCCACTACGCGCCACGAGAAAGATTCGATAAAGAACTATGCGGTAGAACGGTCCACTGTGGAAAGTTTCTCCATTTCGGGTCTCAATTTCGACGTGCGTTCCAAGACTCCCATGCCTTGGGATCCGGCCAACTTCACGATTAATTTCTCATTCAACAAGCAGTCGAAGAATGACCCCACCACGGAGTATGAGAATACCAACGACTACCGCGGTTCATTCCAATACTCCTACTCTCCGTTTATCAAGGGCTGGAAACCGTTTGCGGGCAACAAGAGCAAGTCCAAGCACATGAAATTCCTGAAGGACTGGGAGCTGAACTGGCTGCCCAATTCCATCACGTTCCTCACCACCATGTCGCGCTACTATTACGAGATGCAGACACGCTCGGAGACCGATGTGGATTTTCAGCTGCCCGTATCGGTGAGCAAGAATTTCCTGTGGGACCGTCAGCTTGCCATAAACTGGAATCTTACGAAGTCGCTGGCATTCACGTTCAACTCCAATACCTCGGCCCGTATCGAGGAAACCGTCGGTGCGGTCAACCGCAAGCTGTTCCCTGACCGTTACCGGGAATGGAAAGATACCGTGTGGCAATCGATTCTCTCGATGGGTACACCGTGGAGCTACAACCAGACATTCACCGGTTCCTACAAGGCTCCGTTCTCGAAGATTCCCGTACTCGACTGGCTCAATGCCTCGGTGAGCTACAATGCCACCTACCGCTGGGATCGCGGTGCCGAGGTCGACGGCATCTCCCTCGGCAACACCGTGGCTTCGCAGGCCGCATGGAATGCCGACGGACGTATCAACTTCGAGACTATCTACAACAAGTGGACTTTTACCAAGGAGGTCAACAAGCGATTCGCTTCGCGACGCTCGGCTGCCGCAGCCAAGAAGCCTAAGAAATTCGAGCGTTCATTCGCCCTGCTTCCTGATACGGCTCTCACCATAAAGCACAATCTCCGCACCCGCAAGGTCAAGGTTAAAGCCACCACTTCCGATGGAAAACCGTTTGCGGTAAAGACCGAGATTGTCGACCCGAATACCATCAAGGTACTCGACCGCGGCACCACTATGCTCAAATTCACCATCGAGGAAAATCTGAAAGACGAAAAAGGCTTCTGGCGCAATGCGGCCGAATATGCCATGCGCTTCGTGATGAGCCCGCGCACGGCTGCACTACGCTTCCGCGACACCCGCTCGCTCTCACTTCCCCTTTTCCGCCCCGACATAGGCAATATCTTCGGCCAGACCAACAGCTACGGTCCCATGGCTCCGGGTCTTGATTTCGCTTTCGGCTTCTTCGGGTCTGACTACGTGGAGCGAGCCAAGCAGCGCGGTTGGCTTATTACCGACGACGGGCAGACGTCACCCGCCGTGTGGTCGCGTGCGCGTGAACTTAATATTGAGCTTACACTTGAGCCGGTACGCGGCCTGAAGATTCAACTTACCACCAACCGCACCGACAACCGTAACGAGCAGATGCAATTCATGTATGACAACGTGGCGCCCACTCTGTCAGGCTCGTTTACCAAGACCCACGTAGCCATCGCCACCGCCCTCGGCTCTTCAAGTGCCGGCAACGGATATTACTCCAAGGCTTTCAGCAACTTCCTCGACTATATCCCGGTGATAGCTGACCGCGTGGAACAGCAATATCATGGTGTGAATTACCCCACCGGAGGCTTCATGAACGGAAACGCTCACGCCGGAAATCCTTACAATCCCGAAATAGGTACGGTGAGCGCCACAAGTTCCGACGTACTTATCCCGGCCTTCATCGCCGCTTATTCAGGCACTAATCCCGGCAAGCAGTATCTGTCGCCGTTCCCCTCGTTTGCGCATGCGTTGCCCAACTGGCGAGTGACCTACGACGGACTTATACAGCTCGGCAATCTGTCAAACATCTTCAAGTCGTTCACCCTCTCCCACGCCTATCAGTGCACCTATTCCGTAGGCTCTTATTCATCATACCTCAACTGGATTTCTGCCGACGGCAGCAATATCGGCTTCACGCTCGACGAATTGACCGGAAATCCCATTCCCTCGTCACCCTACAATATTTCTTCGGTCGCCATCACCGAGAAATTCGCTCCTCTTATCGGTGCGGCCATAACGTTTAAAAACGAGCTTACCGTGTCGGCCGAATACCGCGACAGCCGAACACTCACCCTCAACACATCGGCCGGGCAGGTAGTGGAAGCCACCACCCGCGGCCTCACTGTGGGCGCCGGTTACAAGATTGTAGGATTCAATACCTTCCTGAAGATGAAGGGCTCGGGGGTGGGCGTGAGCAACGACCTTACCATCAACGCCGACTTCTCGCTGCAGCAGACTCAAGCACTTATACGCCGCATCGAGTCCAATTACTCCCAGCCCACTTCGGGTACTCGCACCATGAACATGAACATCTCGGCCAACTATGTGATGTCGCGCCGCATCACGATGGGCATGTTCTTCGACCATCAGGTCAACACTCCCATAGTGTCGACTTCGTCATATCCTACCACCAACACTTCATTCGGCATAACTCTCAATCTCTCCCTCGCCCGATAATCACCTTTCACTACCATGGACCGCATCATCAATCACATCACTGACGACGACCTCTATAAGTTTACGATGGGGTGCGCCGTAATCGACAATTATCCTCGCGCGCAGGTAAAATATGAGTTCACCGACCGTTCCGGACGTGTGTATCCCACCGGATTTGCCGACGAGCTCCGCCGCCAGATCGACGAGCTTTCATCGCTCTCGCTCACTACCGACGAGCATGATTTCTTCCGTCGCCGCTGCCCTTATATCCCCGCGTGGTATCTCACATTTTTAAAAGGTTTCCGCTACGACGGAAGCCGCGTCAAGGTCGAGCAGGATTGCGACGGACACCTTCACATACATATTGAAGGTAACTGGAGCGAAACAATTCTGCTCGAGGTAAAGATTCTCGCCATAGTATCGGAACTTTATTTCATCATGACCGGTGAACGGGTTCAGATGGATATGGCCGATTTCGAGGTACGTAGCCGCAGCAAAGGGGAGCGCATGATCGAGGCCGGATGCTCGTTCAGTGACTTCGGCACTCGCCGCCGCGCATCGTTTGAGGCGCAGGATATTCTCGTCGGCACGATGAAACAGGTCTCGGAATCACATGCGGGACCCGGACATTTCACTGGCACGAGCAACGTGTATCTCGCCATGAAATATGACCTCACCCCCATCGGTACAATGGCTCATGAACTGGTGTGCGCGATAGCTGCCATGTTTGGCCCGCAGATGGCCAATCACCTTGCGATGCAGGCATGGTCGACCACTTTCCGCGGTGCGCTCGGCACATTCCTCTACGATACCTACGGCTGGAATATATTCAGCATGAACTTCTCGGAGGACTATGCCAACATGTTCAAGGGGCTTCGCGTAGACAGCGGCGACAACCTTGAGCAACTTGATCTCATCACCGCCAAGTACCGCTCGCTGGGTATCGATCCGGCTACGAAACAGGTGGTGTTCAGCAACGCGCTCAATGTCGACCGCGCCATCGAAATTCAGCGCGAGGCGGCTTCGCGCTGCATCCCGTCGTTCGGTATCGGAACTCATTTCACATGTGATTTCCCCGGCATCAAGCCGCTTAATATCGTTATCAAACTCCTTGCCGCGAAAATTACCGAAAAATGGGATTTTTACAACGATACCTGCAAGCTCAGCGAGGATCACGGCAAATATACCGGCGACCCTGCGGTGGTGAAGCGCTTCCGTGAAATACTTCATATCGACTGATCCATGAAAAGATATATCCTTTCGGCTATGGCGGCCCTATCGATGGCTGCCGCCGCCCAGAATGTGCCCGCTCCTGTAAAAGATGTGAACGGCGTAATCGACAATACCCCCGACAGTATTTCCAAAGCCATGACTGCGCGTCCAGTATCAGGCTCTACCCGCCGCGGCGACAATCCGGTATTGTTTCTTGTCGGCAACTCCACCATGCGCACCGGTACCCTCGGCAACGGCAACAACGGCCAGTGGGGCTGGGGATATTTCATGCACGAATATTTCGATCCGCAGCGTATATCAGTGGAAAATCACGCGCTCGGCGGCATGAGTACCCGCACGTTTTACAACCACCTGTGGCCCGACGTGCTCAAAGGCGTCAGGAAAGGTGACTATGTGATAATCGAACTGGGTCATAACGATAACGGGCCTTACGGTAGCGGACGTGCCCGCGCCACGATTCCCGGCACGGGAAAAGATTCGCTCAACGTCACTATCGCAGAGACCGGCGAGCGCGAGACCGTATACAGCTACGGCGAATATCTGCGCCGCTATGTGGAGCAGGTCAAACAGCGGGGCGCCACCCCCATTCTGTTCTCGCTCACACCCCGTCTGGCCTATGATGACCGTGACAGCACGCGGGTGACGCGCGTAGATTCCACTTTCGGAATGTGGGCGCGACAGATTGCCACGGAAACCGCAGTACCGTTTGTTGACCTCAACGACATCACTGCTTCAAAATTCGAGCGTTTCGGCAAGGAGAAGACCAAGACAATGTTTTATCTCGACCGAATACACACATCGGCATTCGGAGCACGCGTCAACGCAGCAAGTGCCGCCGAGGGTATAGCGGCTCTCGAGGAGTGCGATCTTCGTGACTATCTTCTTACCCCTCCTGTCGATACCGTCACCGGTTCGTCGCGGCATGGCGATAATCCGGTGGTATTCATCATAGGCGACTCCACAGTGAAAATCGACTCTACGGGTACCGATACCATGTGGGGATGGGGCGACATGCTTGCCGGCCATCTCGACACATCACGCATATCGGTGGAAAATCATGCCAAAGCCGGCCGCAGCGCCCGCACTTTCCTTGAAGAGGGCCGATGGGACAAAATATATGATGCTCTGCAGCCGGGTGACTTCGTGCTGATACAGTTTGGTCACAACGACGGCGGTGACATCGCCACCGGGAAGGCACGCGGCGAACTCCCCGGCACAAGCGGCGAGAGCAAGGTGTTCCGTATGGAAAAAGATGGTGACTACCGCGTGGTATACACCTACGGATGGTATCTGAGAAAATTTATTGATGACGCGCGCGAAAAGGGCGCCATCCCGGTCATAGTCAGTCCGGCTCCGCGCAACCGTTGGACCGACGGCAAAATCGAGAGCCTCGAATCCACGTTTGCCGGATGGGCACGCGACGTTGCCGCCAAGCGCAAGGTCGACTTCGTGGACCTCAACGCAATATCGGGTGCAAAACTCGAAAAAACAGGAGCTGACTCAGCTGCCGTATTCTTCAGGAAAGACCATACCCACTCGAGCATGCGCGGTGCGCGGCTTAATGCAGCAAGCGTTGCCGAAGGCATCGAAGCGACAGGCAGCCGGCTGGCCCGATACCTCAAGCCACGGGTAATGGATTATGATATGATGACCGTGGGTGATTACACTGAAGAGCGCGGCTACGGCTGGGATTTCGGCACGAATCCCGACAAGCGCAATCCACGCCCGTTCATGTTCTCCACCCGTGTGCCGCGCGATGGCAACTACCGCGTCACCGTGACACTCGGCGATAGCAAGCGTGCAGGCTCCACCACAGTGCGCGCCGAAAGCCGGAGACTTATGGCCGAAAATGTGGAAACCCGAAAGGGAGAAAAACGCGAGATAACTTTCAATGTCGCCAAGCGCAATCCGCAGATCAATACCTCGTCGCGCGTCAAAATCAATCCCCGCGAGCGCGGCACCACCACTTGGGACGATAAAATCACCCTTGAATTCACCGGAAAAGCTCCCGCAGTGGAGCGCGTGGTGATCGAGCCGATTGAGGAAACCGACTCGTTGGTAACACTGTTTCTCTGCGGTAATTCCACGGTAGTGGATCAGACCTATGAGCCGTGGGCTTCATGGGGGCAGATAGTTCCCCGCTATCTCGACTCTGAGATAGTGGTGGCCAATCATGCCGAGAGCGGCGAAAGCGCGCAGTCATTCATCGACAAAAAGCGTCTCGACAAAGTGCTGTCGATGGCAAAGAAAGGGGACTACATGATTATCGAGTTCGGTCACAACGACCAGAAACGGCGCAGTCCCGGCAGTGGAGCTTGGTACAGTTTCTCTACTAATCTCAAAATATTCATCGACCGCGCCCGCCGTGCAGGTGTTACACCCATATTCGTCACTCCGGCATGCCGCCGTGCTTTCGACGATGAAGGACACGTCCTCGACACCCACCTTGACTATCCCGATGCCATGAAAGCAGTGGCAGAGCGCGAGGGGGTGACTGTAATCGATCTCAACACTTTGACGAAATCCCTATATGAAGCTCTCGGTACGGAAGGCTCGAAAAAGGCCTTCGTCCACTACCCCGCCGGGACATTCCAAGGACAGACCATGCCGCTCGAGGATAATACACATTTCAATCCTTATGGAGCCACACAGATAGCGAAATGTGTGCTGGAAGCGCTCAAGACAGCAGTTCCGGCCATAGGCGAACACATCATAGACCTGCCCGCCTACGATCCCGCCCACCCCGACGATCCAGCCACATTC
>JAIDUB010000031.1 GCA_029060405.1 Duncaniella sp.
CTTACCACCGCATCTCGCCGGCGCTTTTTGGCTTGTTCTTCAGTCACGTAGCTACGGCTACGCTCCTTCATCACAAGTCAAAAATCTCGCGACGATATGCGTCCTCAGCTTTAACAAATATTGGGGAACCGGGTCTAAAATAATCCGGAAATTGTTGAGTTTACGGATTTATTATTAATTTTGCGGCTGAAACGGTTGCTCCGTCGGGCAGAGGTCTGACAAATATGGAGCATCAAAAGGGAACGGGGTGAGAATCCCCGACAGTACCCGCTGCTGTAATTCCCGCTTCTATACATGAAGCAATGTCACAGGCATCATGTCACTGGTCATCATGACCGGGAAGGCGCCCGCGACAGGGATAAGTCAGAAGACCTGCCATTTCACACATGGAAATCGCCCACGGGACTATGGGTAGGACTTCTCACCGACGCCAAAGCAGGCGCGGCACGACGTCATATTGTTTTTACAGGTCATTCTGTCTCTTTTCAGAATATCACCCATATCCCGTTGACATACCCTGACAGGTATTTCGGCGGGTTTTCTGTGTTATGTCTGATCTAACAACCCGATTCATATGACCTGCAAAAGAAATATAGTAATTATCACGGCAGCGCTCTTCACCACTACACTGTTGGCCGAAGAGCTTCCCGATACCGTATCTCACAGACTCGGTGAGGTATTGGTTACCGCACGTCGCACTGATCGTGACATAATTCCCGTGCAGACTCTGACAGGTGAAGAGTTGCACAGGCTTAACAGTAACAGTGTGGCCGATGCGTTGAGGTTTTTTTCAGGTGTGCAGGTCAAGGACTACGGTGGAGTTGGTGGCATCAAGACTGTCAACATCCGCTCGATGGGAACGAATCACACCGGAGTGGTGTATGACGGAATAGAGCTTGGCAATGCCCAGAACGGGCAGATCGACCTCGGGCAGTTTTCTCTTGACAATATCGAGGGCCTTTCGCTGTATAACGGACAGAAAAGTGAAATCCTCCAGCCGGCAAAGGATTTCGGCTCGGCCGGAACTATCTACATGCGCACCCGCAAGCCCGTGTTCAACGGTGAAGAATCCTATCACGCCCGTGCCACTTTCCGCACCGGTTCATTTGACCTTATAAATCCTTCGGCACTTGTAGAGCTGAAACTCAGCGAACGGATTTCTGCATCGCTCAGCGCCGAGTTGATTAACTCAAGCGGGAAATATAAATTCCGCTACCGCCGCGTGAATCCCGCGGGAGAACTCGCCTACGATACCACCGCCGTGAGAGAAAACGGAGATATTAATGCCACACGAATCGAGTTTAACACCTACGGAGCCCTCCGTACCGGTTCATGGACTTTCAAGGCTTACAATTACAATTCGGAGCGCGGAGTGCCCGGTGCGATCGTCAACAACGTGTGGCGCAGGGGCGAGCGCATATGGGACACCAATTCTTTCATCCAAGGCCGCTACACGGGTTATTTCGGGAAATTCACAACTCTCAACAGTGTGAAATATGCATTCTACCGCACCCATTATGTCAATAACGATGACAAGCAGGTGAAAATCGACAATCTGTATAAGCAGAAGGAGATTTATCTTTCATCGGCCAACGAGTATGAGATTGTGAGAAACTGGAGTGTTTCGGCAAGCTATGATTTCATGTGGAATACACTCGATGCCGATATGTATGGTTTTGTAAAGCCTGACCGTATTTCGCAGTTTCTTTCGGCAGCTTCAGCCTTGAACCTCGACAGATTCAAGGTGCAGGGGAGCATACTGGCTACTTTTATTCACGACCGCATAAAAGGCCAGCAGGCTCCTGCCGACAAGCATGTGCTTTCTCCCGCGATATATCTCAGCGGTAATCCTTTCAGAAATACTGATTTCTCGATTAGAGCCTTTTACAAGCGGTCATTTCGCATGCCCACATTCAATGACCTGTATTATGCCGATATGGGTAACTCTCTGCTCTCACCCGAGCGGGTGACGCAATACAATTTAGGCGTGCTTTATGACCGTAACCGTCCCGGTCGCACGGTAAATGCAATAAGACTGAGCGCCGACGTCTACTATAATAAAGTGAGAGACAAGATAGTGGCATATCCTAAAGGACAGCAGTTCCGCTGGACGATGCTGAATCTCGGGCTGGTGGATATCCGTGGCGTGGATGTCACGGGATTGCTCACGCTTAATCCGTTGAAAGACTTATATATCACGGGGCGTGTCCAGTATACATGGCAACGGGCTATCGACATTACCAATCCGGCCGATAATTATTATCGTGACCAGATTCCATACATTCCCCATCACTCGGGAGCGGCTGTGGCCAATGTGCAATGGCGGGGCTGGAGCCTTAACTATTCATGGATATATGTGGGCGAGAGGTACAATCAGCAGGAAAATATCCGCTACAACTACACGCAGCCGTGGTACACTTCCGATGTATCGCTGAGCAAGGATTTCACACTCGGACGGGTGAACCTGCGAGGGCTCATAGAAATCAACAATCTCCTTTCACAGGATTACGATGTGATACTCAACTATCCGATGCCAAAACGTAACTATCGTTTTACTGTCACCGTAGAATTATGAACACACGACAATTTTTCATATTATTTCTGCCGCTCCTGATGGTTGCCACAAGTTGTCGCGAGGACGAACTTGTGGTACCTACGGAGTATGACATCATAGGCGACGAGCGACCCCAAAGCTCCATCCGGGGACTGTATTTGGTCAACGAGGGAAATATGGGCTCAAACAAATGCACGCTCGATTACTATGATTATATGACCGGCCTGTATTCACGCAACTTTTATGCCGAAAGGAATCCGAATGTAATAAAGGAACTCGGCGATGTGGGTAACGACATCGGCATCTACGGAAGCAAACTTTATGTGGTGGTCAACTGCTCGCATAAAGTCGAGATTCTTGATGCACGCAGCGGCGTGAGGCTCGGTCAGGTGGATATACCCAACTGCCGCTATGTGAGGTTTCACCGTGGGAAAGCCTACGTGAGCTCCTATGTAGGTCCGGTGCTGATTGATCCCACCGCGCCAAAAGGAGCGGTGTATGAGGTGGATACCCTCGACTTTAAAGTAACCCGCAAAGTATCGGTCGGCTACCAGCCCGAGGAAATGGAGATAGTCGACGATTACATGTATGTGGCCAATTCGGGCGGTTACCGCGTACCTGACTACGACAATACCGTATCAGTAATTCAGATGATTGATTTCAAGCAGGTGCAGCAGATACCCGTGGGTATTAATCTTCACCGTCTCAAAAAGGACCGATATAACAAGTTATGGGTGACCTCGCGCGGTGATTATCAGTCAGTGCCTTCGCGGCTATATGTGATGCAGAAGAAACCGGGCTACAATCAGATGGTGGTTACCGATACAATCCCCGTGGCCTGCTCCAATATGGCATTTTTCGGTGACTATATGTACTATTATGCTACCGAATGGAATAATTATACGGCGTCCAACACTGTCAGCTACGGCGTAATCGACGTGCGCACCAAGGAGATCGTCTCTACCAATTTCATCACCGACGGAACTGAAAAGGATATCACTATACCTTACGGCATAGCCGTTCATCCCGAGTCGGGTGATATATTCGTGACAGATGCGAAAAACTACGTATCGTCAGGGACACTCTACTGTTTCTCCCCCGAAGGAAAGAAAAAATGGAGTGTGCGCACCGGCGACATACCAGCTCACATAACCTTCCTCTACAAATGAAAAGATTACTTATAGCTTCATCAATAGCCGCCGTGGTTGCAGGGTGTACTCATGATATTCCTATGGTAAACCTCGGCATTGATGACGTGTACTATATTCCGCGCATGGCCAAACTCCCTCTTGAATCGGCTCTTACAGGCGACCGATACCGCTGGACAGTCAATGGTGAGGAGGTATCTGCTTCATCAAGATATGTATTTCTGGCACGGGAGGAAGGTGCATATGAACTGACATTTGACATCATCGATGATATGACTCCATATCACTTTGAATTTACGGTCAACGTGATGCATGAGGAAGTGGAATATTCGCCCTACATAAGTAAAGTGTATGAATACTGTCCCGCTCCCGGACAATTTGTGAACGAAATGCCTCTCTATGAGCCCGGAGATACTTATGCCGATATCTTGCAGAAATGCGAGGAGTCAATATCGGGCACCAATGACATCATGATCACTCTTGGAGCTTACGGAGGCTATGTGACTTTCGGTTTTGACCACACGGTAATCAATGTGGCGGGACAGAAGGATTTCCGTATATGGGGTAATGCGTTTTACGAGCTGACAAATCCCGATGCACGCGGCGGATCGGCCGAGCCGGGTATAGTGATGGTGAGCTATGATACCAACTGCAACGGCCTTCCCGATGATGAATGGTATGAGCTCGCCGGCAGCGAGTATTACAAGCCATCGACCCTCCACAATTACAGCATAGTATATCGCCGTCCCGAGCCGGGGCACATACCCGAGGAGGATGACGATGGCTATCTCGACGATCTGACATATATACCGTGGTCAGATTCACAAGGAAAATCGGGATATGTGGCAAAGAATATATTTCATTCACAGAGTTATTATCCCTTGTGGATTGATGAGGATGAAATAAGTTTTACCGGTTCATGCCTTGCGCCTAATGGTGTGGATCTCAGTGGTACGGGGCGTTATTTCGTGCTTTATGCCTGTGACTGGGGTTATGTCGATAATCATCCCAACGATTTTGCCGACCTAAACTCATTTGATATCTCCACGGCGGTGGATTCGTCGGGCAATCCCGTCTATCTACCCGGTATTGACTTCGTGAGGGTATATACGGGACTGAATCAATATTGCGGCTGGCTCGGGGAGACTTCCACCGAGATTGCGAGGGCGCAGGATCTGCATATTGATCTTCCCGGCTTACCGTTACCCGATCCGTTATGAACAATTAACTAACCAAATAACCAATCAAATTTTCCACAATGAAAAAGTTTTTAATTGCATGTCTCGCTCTGGCGGGACAAAGCTATCTGACCCAAGCGGCCGAGTATATCGACTGGGTTGACTGGGATCAGATACAACACTGGGCGGGTGATCCCGACGGTGAGAATAAGTGTGCGCTTGTGATAGATTTTCAGGATATCGACGGTGCTGAAGCCCTTGTTTGGGGTTACCGCTGGAACGGCACCAAGACCGGCGAGGATCTTGTAAGAGCCGTTGCCTCCCAAAGCAGCATACTCACGGCCATGATTCAATACACCGGAACCATGGGATCCACGCTCAATGCTCTTGGTATTAGCAGCAACCGTGAGGAACTCGATTACCTTCACTATGATTTCGAAAGGGCTGCCATAGGTGGTGAAGTCTCATTCGGATTCTTTGACCCCAATCTTTCGATGGGTCAGGAAACAGCTCCCGGCTACGATGCGGAACAGATGTGTCAGGACGCGATTGAACGAGCTAAAAGTACCGGTATAATCGAGCATCCTCTCAATGCGTTTTTATATGGTTATCCCGCCTATGATTATGACTACTGGCAGCTCGAAGAAGGCTTCGAAGGCAGTATGGAATACCGCTGGCGCTCCGGATGGTATGACGGATACTGGTCCTACTGGCACGGCCCGAATGACTATGATTATATGGGTTATTCAGGACTGGGAATGTCGAGCACAGTGCTTACCGACGGTTGTGTACAAGCATGGAAATACATTGTGTTCAACGGCGAGGGAATCGGCGCGCAGGGTGGCGAGCTTGCCGAGACTCTTGATTATGAAATGAGCTACTGGGGTGAGGAAATGCATGATGTGCCCGAGGTGATTCAGCCTGTGGATCAGTCGAAAGTCGATTACTGGGTAGGCACCGGCGAAAAGTCGGCCACGGTAGTATTTCAGTTCAACGACGGTCGCGGTGCGGAAAATCTTGTCTACGGCTACCGCTGGAGCGGAGGCTGGGATGATGACCTTGCTACCGTGATAAAGAATATCGCCGCCTCCGATGACCGAATGACCCTGACAACTGAGGGCGCTAATATGACACTTACATATGATTCCGATGCCGACGGCGCCACGTCAGGTACATACGATCACGTCGACACCTCAGGCACATGGAGCTGCTACGTGAAGCGCGTTGTGGACTCGGATTTTAACAAAATCAGTTCCGGACGCTGGCTCAATCCTAACGCGGTCATGGTATTTTCGCGCCGGATCGATGAGACCCCGGAATTCAGTCTGCCTTATCTGCTATATCGTCCTGCCGCTGATTCTGAGCAGTTCATCACCTTACCTTCAGAGGTTGACTATTATCTTGCCGATGAGGAACTGCGTGTGCCTGTATTCATTCAGGTGCCCGCGGGAGGCCGAATGAATACCGCATATAATTGTGTGAAAGATGATATGCCTGTTATCAACACGGCGAGCGTGCAGAATCTAATGTGCAAGGTGACAGCTTATAAAGATTTCAAGGAATGTGAAGGTACGGTGAAAGTCCGCGGCTCGTATGTGGCACCGGGGCAGACCAAATCAGAGTATGTGTATTCCAACGATGCTGTCATAAGACTGCATAATCCGGTGAAACCGGTCACCGGCTTGCACTTCACCGATGAAGTTGTCGCCGCGCGTCTCAATCATCCTGTCGACAATCCTCTGGTGATAGAACCCGCCGATGCCACTTATACCAAAATGAAATATGTCAGCTCCAACACTAAGGTGGCTTCAGCTGCAAGTACAGGTGTGATAAGCACTACCAAAATGGCCGGAGAAGCTGACATTACCGTCACTTATGATTTTGACAATTCATTGACCGCCAGCTTCTCGCTGACCTCCTCGCTGGTTAATCCTGTCGAGGACGTGACATTTGAGAAGGCTGATGAAAACGATGTGATTACTCTTACACCTAAGGAAATGACGGGTCTCTTCCCGATATTTACGCCTGCTGATCCCGATATAGCCGATATGACCTATACATTGAGCGAAAACGGTGACAACCGTGATAATTACATCGCTACTATGTATAAGGTAAATCTGTGGGATGAAAACAAAACCCGCACGACTCCATGGGAGCTGTCGGGTCATCGTCTCGGTGAATGCAAGCTTACGGTTGAGTCCGGCGATGGCAGCGGTTTCAAGAAAGAATTTACAGTGAATGTCGTCGATCCTGACCGTGAGACTGCCTATGATTACCCCTCCGGAACTTATATGCTCAATGAAGAATGGTTTGGCCACACCAACGGCGGCATGAACTGGTTCTCACCCTCATATGAACCGGTATATCAGGTATATGAGCGTGAAAATCCCGGTATGTCGTTTGGCTGCACATCTCAATATGGCATCATATATGACGGCAAACTGATAGTCAGCTCCAAGCAGGCAGCTGACGGTGGCGATCCTCTGCCCGGTGGCGGACGTCTCGTGGTGGCCGACGCTTCCACTCTCAAGCGTCTCGGCTCGATCGATGATATCAAACTTGATGATGAAACCCGCAGTGCCGACGGCCGCGCTTTGTGCGGTGCCGGTCCCGGACGCGTTTACATGGGTACTAGCAACGGCATCTACATAATCGATACTGAAAACTTTACCGTAGCCGGCAAAATTGGCATAGCCGATGATGCTGATGCAAGCAACCTTTATGCCGGTCAGATCGGTGACATGGTGCTTGCCGGTCATCACGCATTTGCCATCAAGCAGTCAACAGGAGTGTTCATTATCGATATTGACACTGATAAGGTTGTCAAGACAATAGATGACAGCAATGTGCAGGGTATCACCCAGAGTGCCGACGGCCGTGTGTGGTATGCTACCATAGGTGCGGAAGGCAACAGCGTGTTTGTGGCTCTTGACCATTCCACGCTTGACGAGAGTGACCGGGTGGAAGTCCCCGCTCAGTACGGCACGGTGACCTGTGGCTGGGGCGCATGGCGAAGCACTCAGTTTACCGGCGCACATTCCGTCAACTCTATTTTCTTTGCCGGAGGCAGCTCAATAGCCAACGGAGGCAGCGGTAATTATTACAGATATGATATCGATGATAATGAGTTCGCGCATATAGCCGAGGTTGCAGGGCTTCCCGCCCACACTCCCGGTTACAAGCAGGGGGCTTACGGTACAGTACGTTATGATGACCGCACCGGTGAAATCATAGCGGGCACCACCGAGAGCAATGCTTCGGGACATTACCGTTACAACTGGATTCACTTCATCGATGCCAAGACCGGTAAATTCAATGCTTCGGTTGAGTTACGACCCTATTACTGGTTCCTTTCAATGCCCCTATTCCCTGATGCCTACGATCCGGAAGTGGAGGATATTGACGATCTGACAATGGCACTTGACGGCGCACCGGTGGAAATAACCGTAAAGGCTACTGATCGCGACAATAACGACGCCAACATACGCTATTCGCTCATCGAAGCATCACGCATGGCTGCTCCTGAAGCCAATCTTCCCGTAGAGGTGGCGCTCGAAGGCAACAAACTCACGTTGTCGCCGAAAAATGTCGGTTCTCATACCGTTGGAATCGCCGTTGAGTCAAACGGCAAGGTAGTGAATCACGCTGTAAAAGTAAATGTTTACGACCCCACCACCGGAGTGGCTTCGGTTGCTGCCGACAGAAATCATAATATCAGCAGCGACGGCCATAGCGTAACGGTGAGCGGTTACGAAGGAGTGAGATTTGACGTAGTGAATGCTACGGGTGTTACCGTCGATTCTTTCGTCGCTGACTCTGACCGCTACACTCATACTCTCTCAGTAGTTCAGGGTGTATACATCCTCGTGGCTGACTATGGTGTGTCAAAGAAAATTATAGTAAAATGATGCGCAACGTTATTATGTCGCTCGCTCTGTCACTCGCAGCGGTTTTCCCGGCCGCTGCGGGCGACATCGATTATTCATCAGGCGTGATTTTCATCAACGAAGACTGGTACGGACATCAGAACTCCACCGTCAACTATCTTCTTCCCGATGACCCCGACGGAAATTACTGGTATTACCGGGTGATTCAGGCTGAAAATCCCGGCATGGAACTCGGTTGTACAAATCAGTACGGAGCTCTATGGAACGGGCGCCTCTACATGATAGCCAAGCAGGAAAAGGATCCCGGCGCCACGGTGACGGGAGGCCGTATTTCCGTGGCCGACGCGTCGACTATGAAACTGATCAAGCAGCTGATACTGATAGACCCGTCGGGCAAGCAGTGCGACGGTCGCGCATTCTGCGGCATCACTGCTTCTAAAGGATATGTGTCGTCGAGCAACGGCATATGGATTCTCAATCTTGAGACCCTCGAGATTGAAGGGCAGGTGGAAGGCTCGGCCAATCCTAATGCAGGCGGTGATAACGACAAGCCGAATTCCGACCCTACAAGCTCGCTGTATTACGGACAGACCGGTACGATGCTCCTTGCCGAGGGTAAAGTATTTGCCGTGCACCAGCAGTATGGAATGCTCGTGATTGATCCGGAGACCGACAAGGTTACCGAGGTGCTCGATATGGAGATTGTGGATGATGCAGTGGAAGCCGACACCGGGTCACGACCTCGACGTATGTCGGGAATTGGCTCTACGCTGGTGCGCTCCCGCGACGGAAATCTCTGGTACTCGGCTTCAAAGAATGTGCAGGGTACAGGCTCGGCATTACCTTATCTAATCCGACTTGATCCTGTCACGCTCGAGCGTGAAGTGATACGCATAGAGGGTGACGACAGTTTTCCCCCGCCTAATTCATGGTATGCGTGGACGCCTGATCCGTTTTGCGCATCGTCGGTCACTAACAGACTTTACTGGTGTGGCGGTGCCAACAGCTGGTTTACTAATTACCGAGTGTTTCGCTTCGATATAGATACACGCAGATTGGAAAAGATTCTTGATTTTTCCAAGGAAGAGGGTGACTGGCACGTTTACGGCTGCTCCCTCGGCATTCATCCGGTCACCGATGAGCTGTATGCGTCGATGTTCCATAAGTTTGTCGATCCCACTTATGTGACACGCCGCTTCGATGCCGATGGAAATCTGATCAAGGAGTATCCCATGATTTCCAATTATTGGTTTCCGTCGCTTCCGGTATTTCCTCAGAAATCGGGAATATCATCTCTCCCTGACCCCGTTGAGCCTGATGATGAGGATATGAAAGGCAATATATATTCAATCAACGGTATCGAGATTAAACAGGCTGTGGAATATGGCTGCTGGGGTGATCTGCGCCCGGGCATCTACATATGGAAATCAGCCGAGAAAGCAGTTAAAGTGGCTGTGCATTAACGATTCGTTCTCCTTCTCTTTTCCCGTCTGAACGGCAGTGAGTCAATCCGTTCAGACGGATGTTTTTTATGCAATAATCATCGCGTCCCCCGCGTTTTATATCATAAATCCAACGTAACGATATGGAATATCAAGCTATTGACTATTCGGTCACCCTACCTGCCGAGGAATATATCAGTCGATTTCGCGATACCGATAAATTTATGAAGTGTTGCCGCGAATGCGGTAACTTTGGATGCAGTTGGGCGTGTCCGCCTTTCAGTCATGACTTGGAGGCGGAGTTGAGGCAATATGACAGCGTGCTTATATTGGTGACGAAATTGATACCAGTGAGGAAAGACATCCCGCTTTCGGGTGTCCACGATTTCATGCGCCCCGAGCGATTGCGGCTCGACCGTAAGATGCTCGAGATGGAACGCACTGCGGGTGGACGTTATTTCGCATTTTCAGGAGAGTGTATGTATTGCCCTCAAGGAACCTGTACCCGCATGAAAGGGCAACCTTGCCGACACCCCGAACTGGTGCGACCGTCGCTCGAGGCATATGGATTCGACATAGGACGCACCGTTTCCGAGCTTTTTGATTTCGATATCAAGTGGAGCGGTGATGGATTCTTACCTGAATATCTCACTATTGTCAGCGGTTTTTTCTACAATCGTGAGAACTTCACGGCGAAGTGAGGCACGTCATGAAAATTTGTCACCGTTCAGCACGGATGGTGTGCCTGTCGGATATCCACTGTTATCGTGAAGATTTCTTGGACTTGGGATAGGGGAGAGCCTCCCACAGTTGCGCCACGATATTCAAGACCTTGCTCTGACTGCCGGTATCCAGAATGTATGCCTCTTTCGCACCGGGATACGGACACCCCGTCTCTGCATCGGCCATCAGAGCGCTGATACATGGCAGCTTCTTGATAAATGCAGTGTTGTCGCATGCGGTAATCACGCATTTTTCATTGAGATATATCACGTAATCGCCCATCATCTTGCGGTGACTGACACTCCCAAGCGGCTCGAGCATGCCGCACAGCATATTAATAAATTCGGTCGAGCAAGCCATAATATTATCAGATTCGCCGTATTACTCTCGCCGGATTTCCTGCCACGATAGTGTCAGGTTCCACATCTTTAGTGACCACGCTCCCCGCGCCTACCACGGCGTTTTCTCCTACAGTGACACCGGGAAGAATCGTGGCGCCCGCACCTATCCATGCGCGGCGGCATATTCTCACCGGTCTGCAGGTTATGATCCAGCGATTGTCAAGATCATGATTGTTGGAAATAAGCTGGGCGTTGGCTGCTATCATCACCTCATCCTCTATAGTGATGCCGCCGGCCGCCATCATGAGGCAGTCACTGTTGATTACTACGTTCTTGCCTATGCTCACGTTATTGAATCTGACACCTTTGAGCGGAGTCACGATGCGGCTGTTTTCACCCATGACCGGAAACAACTGCCCCACGAGCTCGTCATATTCCTCGGTGAAAGGGAGTGTGTGATTGAGGCGGAAAAGGGTCTGAGCCTGTGTCAAGGCAAGTTCTGCTTCTTCGGGTGTGGGATTGGCACAATCTATTCTTATTTCATCCATAATCCATTAGTATGAGTTGTGATTAAATGTTCAGTCAACACGCCAGCCACCGCCGAGCACTTTATAAAGGTCGATCAGAGCCAGATATTCATCTCTTATGGCATTGCTTTCGCCTATCTGAGCTTCGAAAAATCGTCGTTGGGCGTCGAGCACGTCGATGTAGTTGAGCGATCCGGCCTGATATTGCAGCTGGGCAAGATGGTTGTATTTCGATGCGGCTTTGCAAAGATTCATCTTGAGAATACTCGATTCGCGGGCTTCCTTGTAGGTGTTGATGGCAGTGTTGACCTCGGTAAAAGCCTGCATCACAGTCTTTTCATATTGTAGTCGGCTCTGCTCATACTCGGCGACGGCTGCCTTGTAGCGCCGCTTTCGTCGGCCGAAATCAAATATGGGCCCGGCCACCGAGCCTACTACGAAAGTAAACGGAGACTTAAGGAATTTTGATAATTCGTTA
Organism: Duncaniella sp.; assembly: GCA_029060405.1. Classification (GTDB taxonomy): domain Bacteria; phylum Bacteroidota; class Bacteroidia; order Bacteroidales; family Muribaculaceae; genus Duncaniella. The sequence goes on from JAIDUB010000031.1 coordinate 12,279, forward strand.
TTCTCAAAACCGGGTGTGAATCCGAGCATAAGAGTGGGAAACCGTTCGGCATATGTCACGCCTGCATTTGCCAAGGCTGCCGCCAGACGTTGCTGCGACGCTCTGATATCGGGCCTTCTTTCCAATAGTCCGGAGGGTACGCCTACGGGGAGTTTTTCAATCTGAATCGGCGAAAGTTGTTTTGCCCCGATAATTAAGGAATCCTGCGGATATTCACCCATAAGCAGAGTGAGGGCATTACGGGCAGCGGTAATCTGCCGCTTCAGATTGGGCACGAGCGAGGCGGCCGATGAATATTCCACCATGGCCTGCTGATATACGGTTTCGGAAGTAAGACCGCCTTTAAACCGTATTTTTGCCATTCTAAGCGATTCACTGCGGGATTTTACCGTGCGGCTGATGATCGACAGCTCATTTTCAAGCGCGACGAGGCGGTAATAGGCCTCGGCGGTGCGTGCTATTAGTGAAACACGCATGCCGTTGTAGTCTTCGGCCGAAGCGATATAGTTGGATTTCCCTTTCTTTTTGGCCCAGATGAGCGAGCCGAGCAGATTCATTTCCCACGACGCCGTGACTTTTACTCCTATCTCGCGGTCATGAGTTATACCGGTACCTGAATAGTCATTAGTCTCATCGTTGGCGTAAACCGTGCCGCTGAGGGCAGGTAACATGTTGGCGCGGTCGATACCGAACAGTTCCCGCATCTGCTCGACGCGTGAGGCCGCCGTAAGGAGGTCGCGGTTATTTTCAAGTGCTATCGCTATGAATTTGCACAGGGTGGTGTCGGAATAAAAATTCCACCAGTCGAGTTCGGCCAGACAAGCCGAATCATTATCGTGCCCGAGGGTGAAACTTCCGGGCATATCCGTGCGGGGCTTGTTGAGATTCCTCGTTCCCGAGCAGGCGCTCAGTATCAGGCATGCGGCTAAGGCGCACACGGCTATATATCTGTTCATCGTTTTCGTATCCTTTTAAGTTTATCTATGACCACAAAAAAGAACGGCACGAATACTATGCCTACCGTAATGGCCACAAGCATTCCGAAAAATACTCCCGTACCGATATCGCGGCGTGCAGCCGAACCGGGACCTGTAGCCACAAGCAGCGGTAAAAGACCAAGCATGAATGCGAGCGAGGTCATCACTATAGGCCTGAACCTGAGCCGGGCGGCGGTCAGGGCGGCATGGGTGGCGTCGATTCCTTTTTCGACCTCCTCCTTGGCAAACTCGACTATAAGGATGGCATTCTTAGCCACAAGACCTATGAGCATCACGAGCCCTATCTGAAAGTAGATGTTGTTTTCAAGGCCGCATATCCATATACCGAGGTAAGCGCCTACTCCGGCTATGGGGAGAGACAGTATCACAGCGATAGGCACACTCCAGCTCTCATACTGCGCTGCGAGTACAAGAAATACGAAGAGCAGGGCGAGTCCGAGAATTGCTCCCGTGTTTCCGCTCTCGTGTTTCTGCTGAAATGAAAGTCCGCTCCATTCCACTCCTATGTTATCAGGCAGATGCGTCTCCACGATATCCGTAAGTGCATCCATCGCTTCGCCGGTGCTGTAGCCCGAGGCCGCTTCGCCGGTTACTACAGCCGAATTAAACATGTTGAATCGGCCTATCGTGCCCGGTCCGGTGGTGTAGTGTGAGCTTCCGAGCGACGATATCGGAACCATCGTGCCGCTCGCTCCTCTTACGAAAAAGAGATTGAGGTTCTCACGGTTGGAGCGGTATTGCGCCTCGGCCTGTATGTAGACGCGGTAGATGCGGTTGAACATATTGAAGTCATTCACGTATATCGAACCGGTGAACGCTTTCATGGTGGAGAATATGTCGCTTACCGGTATACCCTGCATTTTAGCGCGGTCGCGGTCGACTTCAAAAAATAGCTGAGGTATATCGCTCTGCAACGATGTGGAGAAGTCGGATATGGCACGCGACATGGCGGCATAGTGCTGGAGGGTGTCAACGGCATTCTGCAGATCCTGATAAGTGGCGTCGCCGCGCGCTTCAAGCACCATCTCGAAGCCGCCCGACGTGCCGAGTCCCGGTATAATCGCAGGGGAGAAAATGTAGACCTTGCTCTCGGGATACTTCTCGAGTTCCTTCTGGACGCGATCCTTAACCTCGGCTATGCTGCCTGAATGGCGCTCATCCCACGGCTTGAGAATTACGGTGAGCTGAGCATGAGCCTGATTGGTTCCCACTCGCGGCGACGAGCCGGTGACGTTCAATACAAATTTCACGTCGGGATCATTGAGCAGATATTCCATGGCGCGCTCCGTTACCTCACGGCTTCGCTCGATGGTGGCTCCCTCGGGCAACTCGAGCTCTACGGTAAAGTAGCCCTGATCTTCCTGCGACATAAAACTTGTGGGCATGAAACTGTTCATCAGATAGATGAATACCAGTGCCAGCCCGAAGGCTGCAAACATACGCCGCGGATGCCTGATGGTTCGGTCGATGGTGTGGCCGTATATACGGTTTCCTTTATTGAGCCAGTAGTTGATAAGGCGGAAAAGCTTGTTCTTACGCTTTTTCTGCGCGGGAAGGAGCAGCATGGAACACATCACCGGAGTGAGCGTGAGGGCTACCACCGTGGAGATGATCACCGATACCGCGATCGTCACCGTAAACTGGCGGTATAACTGTCCCGTGATGCCGGGCAGAAAACTCACCGGAACGAATACCGCGCACAATACCAGCGACATCGCTATCAGCGCGCTGCCGAGATTGGACATGGCTTTTTCGGTGGCATCAAATGGGTCAAGCTTCTCGGAGTTCATGATGCGGTCCACATTTTCCACCACTACTATAGCGTCGTCCACCACTATACCTATGGCGAGGATAAGGCCGAGCAATGTGAGCATATTGAGCGAGAAGCCGAAAAGGAGCATTACTCCGAATGTGCCTATGAGCGAGATGGGCACGGCGATAATGGGAATCAGTGCGGCCCGCCAGTTCTGCAGCGAAAGATACACCACTATGATCACGAGTATCAGCGCTTCGAAAAATGTGCGGTAGACATGATGAATCGATTCCGATATATAGGTGGTCATATCGAAAGGAATGTCGTAGGTGAGGCCTTCAGGAAAATTTCGGGAAATCTCGGCCATCTCCTCTTTTACAGCCTCAGCCACTTCCATAGCATTGGCGCCCGGCAGCATGTTGAGGTTGAGCACGGCTGCGTTTCCGCCGTTTATTCCGCTCTCGGTGGCGTAGGATGATGCCTCAAGAGATACGCGCGCCACGTCTTTCAGGCGTATTATCGATCCGTCGGCGTTGGCTCTCAATACTATATCCTCAAACTCCGATACCGATGAAAGACGCCCGCGGGCTATGATGGGCATTGTAATATCCACATCCTTGGCCGGAGCTTGACCGAGGGCACCGGCTGCCGACTCCCGGTTCTGGTCTTTAAGTGCCGACTGGATGTCCTGAACGGTGATACCTAAGTCAGCGAGCTTGTCGGGTTGTACCCATATCTGCATGGCATAGTATCGGCTACCCACCGACGTGAGGCTTCCCACGCCGGGAATACGGCGGAGCGGATCCAGAACGTTGAGGGTTGTGTAATTGCTTAGATAAACTTCATCAAACTTAGGATCGTCTGACTGAATTGTTATCGTCATAAGTCGATTGGCCGTCTCCTTTGCCACCGATATACCGTTCTGCACCACTTCGGCGGGCAGGCGTGACTCGGCTTTCTTCACGCGGTTCTGTATATCTACGGCCGCAAGCTCGGGATCGGTACCGATGTCAAATGTTACCAATGCGGTGAAACCACCCGAATTGGAACTTTTCGACGACATATATATCATGCCCGGCGTACCGTTCAATTCCTGTTCGATGGGTGTGGCCACGGCTTGTGTCACGGTTAAGGCGTCGGCTCCGGGATAGGAAGCACTAATCCTAACCACCGGAGGCACAATCTGGGGGTATTGGTCGATGGGCAGGAGCTTCAGGCCGATAATACCTGTCAGGAGTATTATCACCGACAATACGATGGAGAATACCGGATGCCGCAGGAAATAATTTCTTTTCATAAGCTGTGGGCTTGAACAGGCTGGCCTGATGTGAAATCGGTAGTATCTTTCACCGCATTAACTTTCATGCCGTGCTTGAGCTTGTGATAACCTTCGGTCACGATTCTCTCACCGCGCTTGAGTCCTCGTTCCACTATGACTTTGTTGTTGGTCTCGGGACCTGTCTCGATAAATCGTTTTTCCACGACACTGTCGCGCCTTACCACATATACGTAAGCGCCTCCCTTTTCTATCACGATGGCTTTCGACGGAACTTCCACGGCATTAGTGCGCAGGTCAAGTAGCACTTTCACTTTAGTGAATTCGCCCGGTAGCAGCTGGCGGCCGGGGTTGGGCATCTCGGCTCTTACGGAGAATGTACCTGTCTTGGGATCGACCTGAGGGTCGGCGAAATCCACAAGTCCTTTATAAGGATATTCCGATCCGTCGGCAAGGGTGATGGTGACGTGTGAATTCTGCTTGTCGGAGCCCTCGGCACCGCCCAGACTCACGTTTCTGTCCTTACTCCTGAGATAGTCGAGAGCCGTCATGGAGAAATCGATTCTAACCGTGTCGCTCTTTACTACGGTAGCGAGAAGTGACTTCCCCGCCGATGGACCGACGAGTGTACCGATATCGGCTACGCGCTCAGAGATGTAACCCGAGATAGGCGACATTACGCGCGTATAGCTGAGGATAAGTTCTGCTTGGGTCAAGTCAGCCTGAGCCACCGTAACCTCGGCATTTGCGCTCTCCGATGCGGCTATGGCATTGTCAAGGTCAAGCTGCGAGGCCGCGTTCTGTTCAAACAGCGGACGGATGCGGGTTAAATCGCGGTCAGCTTTCTGAGCCTGAGCCTTAGCTTTATTGAGCTGGGCACGGGCGCGGTTTACATGTGCTTCATACACGCGGGGGTCGATGATGAAAAGTGTCTGCCCCTTTTCAATATAGGAACCTTCCTTAAACAGCATCCGCTCGAGATAGCCCTCGACGCGGGCATGAATCTCCACAAACTGCTGGGCACGGATTCTACCCACATATTCGCCATAGATATTCACCGTGGTAGTGTCGACTTCCGAAACTTCTACGGTAGGAAGCACTACTTCGTGATGGCGCGGCTTGGTGATGAAGTAGACAACTGCCGATATAATGAGCACGGCCAGTGCGATGACCAGCCATGACTTCCTGTCATGTGATAACAGCTTCTTGATATTTGGCAATACTGATGACTGAAACGACATTTTTGCTTGATTAAGTTACCTTTTCGTTCTTGCGAATGATAGTTGACCGCAAAGGTATGAAAATATTTTTATATGTAAGTTTCAGAAATCAGTTTGGATTAAAGTTTCTCAAGAGTCATCCGGTCCTTATTCCCATCGAAATATTTTTCGAGTACCCGCGCGAAAATGTCATAGGGCGATACATGGTCAAATAGTGTCATGGAGGAGCGGAGTTTAAGTGTATCTATGTCGCCAAACACATCGGCGGCATCAGTTGCCGGCAGATTCAGTATCGCGTCCGTTACTTCCCTCAGCCGATGTCCCAGAATAGGGTGGGAGAGGTAGGCCTCAGCTTCATCGAGCCGGATATTCCATAGAATTTTGAATTATAGGAATACCCGAGATGCTTGAGCTGCGGGAAAATATACCATATCCAGTGGGATCTCTTATGCCCTGCCTGCAATTCCTTCAAGGCTATCGGATACATCAATTCCTGCGCCTGAAGGAATCGGTCGAGGTTAAATTTATCTTCGGGGTTCATTTTTGTGTTGTGGTGTCAGTAATTTCCAAAATGTTTTTCATTGGTAAATATTATTCGGGGTGGTGTTTCATTTCGATGCAGTTCCAAGTTTCACCGAGACATTCATCGCTTTAGTGTTTTGCTAAGCAAAGACCTTTTTTCAATATGCTGTGGGGCGACTTGCGTCCATCGACTGCAAAGTTAAGATAAAAAAGTTTATTTTCAATATGTTCAGCTTGATTTCGCATCAGAATCATAGCTTAAGTAATTAAGCATTAGCCCGTGAGATGAAGTGAGATTTCGTCAGATTATCGGAAAGTCAGGAGATGCCGATGCAAGAAAATAAGAGTTGTCATCAAAAAAGTATATTTCTGAAATTGATGTAGCAAATCGCTGATATAAACAGAATCACCCCGGCAATCACGCCGACCGCCACCCATCGCTGTTTACGCTGCTCGACAGCTTTTCGGGCATCCAGACGTTTTTGCTCTTCAATAAGATATTCGATGTCAAGCTCATCTTCCTCATTTTCAGCTTCACGGGGAAGGTAGTCGTCACTTTCGTCGTAGATGATGAATCCGTCCTCATCTTCAGTTACTTTGAATTTCTTTTCCTTAATATTCATCAGAATATTTCCTCCTGCCTAAAAAAATCTTGCCTACATCCTTTCAAGCGACTCGGCTATTTTTCTTTTGAATCTCAAAGAATTCATATGCAAAGATAAGGATAAAAACCGGATAAACATGAGTCCATTTAGTTTATGTTACGGGAGATTCACGGCTCTTTCATTTAAGATTTGCACGCAAACTCAAAGATAGTGCTATTTTATAGCTTTCTCTTATACCCATCTGACGCTGCCGACGAATAGC
>JAIDUB010000032.1 GCA_029060405.1 Duncaniella sp.
GTTTCGGTGGTGCCCGAGCCCACTATGACCGGAAATTACTGAAAGGCAATGACATGGACAATGTATATATCCACGCACGCGCTCTTCACGCTGCCGGTATACCTTTCATTTCGGCAAGCCGGGACGGTTTCGTGTCATCCATGCCCGAATCTCCCGTGGTGGATCTTATTCTCGGTAAGCAGAAAGAAATCCATACCGGTAAGGCTAAAGTAGGAACATCACGCAAGACTTTCACTCCCGAACTTCAAAACGCTCTTACAAGATTTCTCGAGCGTGGAGGTCGCCTGCTCGTCTCAGGCAGCTACCTGTCAACCGATATGGCCGAAAATCCTTACTCGACATCTTCACAGAAATACGATGACGTGAAATGGCTTCGTGAATTTCCGGGTGTGGTACACTCATCCGATAAAGCAACGGTGACGGGTTCAGTTTCGGGAGTAAAGTCTCCTTTCAGCACTCTAAAGCTACCCCATATAGATTTCAACACAGCATTGTCGGAAGATTTTTATACCGTGGAATCTCCTTCATCGTTCACTCCCGCGCCGGGAGGAGCGGTAATAATGCGGTATGATGAAAACGGTTATCCGGCTGCTACAGCCATTGAAAAAGACGGATACAAAGTAGTGGCCGCAGGCTTCCCGATCGAAGCCGCTATTGACGGGAAATCACTCACCACATTCATGAAAAGTGTATCGGACTTTTTTAAGGCACCGGTATCCAATATCAAGATTACGCAAACCAAAGCAACAGATCACCGCCCCAAAGCAGCATCAACAAAAAAATCCTCCAAATCCAAAGCCAAGAAAACCAAGAAACGTAAAAAGAGATGAATACGAAGAATTATACATTGATACACCTGTCAGGTGCCGCTGAAATTACATTCGAGCCGCTTGCAGTTCACCGTATGGAAGGCATTATATCCACACCGGGAGTAAGCATGGTATACTCTGATTACTTTGCCGACGGTGTGCGGATTGACCTCATAGACTGTCAGGACGGGGCGGTGCGCGATGATTTCAATTTCGGACCGGTCGTTGCGGTCAAGACCGATTTGCTTCCCGCTGATTTCTCTATGCCCCGCAACAATATCGAGTGGTACAAACTTCGTCTTGCCCTTTCACGTGTCGGGAAAATTATTCATATACCCGAACCTCTTTATTCAGTAAAGCAGACCGGGCGAATAGAGGAAAGCCAGTTTGACTACGTTGACCCTCGCAACCGCGCCTACCAGATTGAGATGGAAAAGATATGCACAGCACATCTGCGCGACCTACACGCCCTCATCACCTGTGAGCCTGCTGCCGTTGACCTTTCCGCAGGCAATTTCCCAGTCGAAGCATCGGTGGTGATTCCCGTGCGCAACCGGGTCACCACTATAATCGATGCCGTTAATTCGGCATTGAGTCAGGAAACTGATTTTGAATTCAACGTAATAGTTGTTGACAACGGTTCGACCGACGGCACTACGGAAGCATTACAATCAATCGACGATAACCGGCTTCACGTGATTCCCGTGCCTAAAGGTTATAATACCCCGGGAATAGGCGGATGCTGGAACAGGGCCATATTCAGTGATTACTGCGGAAGATTTGCGGTGCAGCTCGACAGCGATGACGTATACAGCTCACCCGCGACTCTGCAGAAAATCATCGACAAATTTCATGAGGAAAAATGCGCCATGGTTGTAGGGAGCTATACCCTTACCGATTTTGACCTGAATACAATACCTCCCGGACTCATTGACCACCGGGAGTGGACACCTGATAACGGGCGTAACAATCTGCTGCGCATCAACGGTATCGGCGCCCCCCGCGCGTTCTTAACTCCTGTAGCACGCGCGATTACTTTCCCCGACGCCTCTTATGGTGAAGACTATGCTATGGCTCTGGCGGTATCGCGCACTTACAAAATAGGGCGAATTTTTGATTCGCTGTATTATTGCCGTCGCTGGCACGACAATACCGATGCGTCGCTCGACAATGCAGCCGTGAACCGCAACAACTTCTTCAAAGACACCCTGCGCACGCGCGAGCTCAATGCCCGCATTGCGCTCAACAATGCTTGTAAATGACACTGACGGAAGCAAGAGAAATCATATCACGCCAGTGTTCGGTTTGGGAACTGTGCAGAAATAACTTCGAGGCTCTCGGCAGGGTTGAACGCCGCGAACTTCATGATGGCGACGGAAAACTTATCACAACACTGCTCCACAACCCGGCGCGTATCGCTTCATCGGCGGCACCTCCGGCTTCGGAGCGGCCATGTTTTCTGTGTGAAGCCAACCGCCCCGCTCAGCAGACAGCTATCTATCATGGGGATTACGAGATTCTCGTAAATCCCTTTCCGATTTTTCCTGTACACTTCACCATCTCTCACCGCTCGCATATACCTCAGCGAATCACAGGCCACATTAAAGCGATGCTTGAATTTTCCGATATTTTTCCGGAATTGACAGTATTTTACAACGGACCGGAGTGCGGTGCGTCAGCTCCTGACCATCATCATTTCCAAGCCGCTGATTTCAAAGTGAGCCACTTAATCGGCAATAATGCTGTAGCCGCTGATGATAACCGCATCGAAATAGCATCGGACGATGACAATTTCATCATCGGGAAATTTGAACGGTTATTATCCCTTCTGCCGTCGAAAGAGCCTGAACCAATGATGAATATACTCGCAAGCTTCCTTGACGACGGCAGGAAATGCCTCACTGTGTTTCCACGGCGCCGACACCGCCCGTCATGCTTCGGAAAAGTTATCGTCAGTCCTGCCTCGGTAGAGATGGCCGGATTTATGGTCGCTCCGCGGCGCGAGGATTTTGAATCCATTTCGCCTGAGATGGCTAAAGTAATAATTGAAGAAGTATCTTTAACTCCGCTTGAAATTAAAAACTTATGCAGCCAATTATAGCCGTTGGTCTCCTGTGCGAGCCATCAATTTCATTTTCGTTTACCGGAATATATTCCGCACCCGATAATCCTATAGTCACCGGAGCGCAGAAGGTGGAAATATCACAGTCAGGGTTAGCCTTGGTGTGGAATGGCAAAACTCTACCGTCAATCGAGTTCTCACCTTCGAGTCCCGAAGGTAATTATTTCGAAATCGATGGAGTGACGATAGGTGTGAAATTCCACTGGGAACGTAAGGAATCGCAGCGGTTTCGCGGCAGGCTGCGTCTCGTGCCCGAATGCGGAAAAGTGAGGGCGATAAACGATGTGGAAGTCGAGGAGTATCTCAAAAGTGTGATTTCGAGTGAGATGAGTGCCACGGCATCTCTAAATCTGCTTCGTGCCCACGCCGTAATATCGCGAAGCTGGCTTCTGGCTCAGATAGAAGGGAAGCGATATGACAATCCCGAAGTGATAATTCGTGACAAGGATAATGAACGAATCAGATGGTGGGACCGGAGCAATCACTCCAATTTTGACGTATGCGCCGACGATCATTGTCAGCGTTATCAGGGCATAACCCGAGTTTCTTCGCCCAATGCCATAGGCGCAGTCGACGACACCCGCGGTCAAGTGCTGATGTACGACAACACGATATGCGACGCTCGATTTTCAAAATGCTGCGGAGGTATTCTCGAAACTTTTGAAACGTGCTGGGAAGATCTGCCTCACCCCTACCTTGCTGCTGTACGCGACCTCCCCGCCGAAACGCCTGTACCTGATGTGACAACGGCAAAAGGTGCAAAAAAATGGATCGAGGACTCCCCCGACGCTTTCTGCAATATTGCCGACGCACGCATTCTTTCGCAAGTGCTGAATAACTATGACCGAGAGACGGCCGATTTCTACAGATGGAAGGTGGAATACACCGCCGAAGAACTCTCTGCTATCATCAATCAGAATCTCAATGATGATTTAGGCGAAATCACTGCTCTTACCCCGCTTTCGCGTGGAGCTTCAGGGAGAATCTTCCGACTCGAAATCACCGGCACTGAAAAAAGCATAGTAATAGGCAAGGAACTTGAGATTAGGCGTGTGCTGTCGCGCAGCCACCTGTACAGCTCGGCATTTTACGTTACTCATTCAGGCAACCGTTTTACACTTAACGGTGCCGGATGGGGTCACGGTGTAGGCCTGTGTCAGATAGGAGCTGCCGTGATGGGCGATATGGGATATACCTACGGCGAAATTCTCTCACACTATTACAAAGGCGCTGAAATCAAAACCTTATACTGATGAAACCCTCCAAATCTCCGTGGTGGTGGGTCCCCACCCTGTATTTCGCCGAAGGTCTGCCCTACATTGCTGTCATGACCCTCTCGGTGATACTGTATAAACGCATGGGACTCTCAAACACCGATATCGCTCTTTATACAGGCTGGCTTTATCTGCCGTGGGTAATAAAACCCCTGTGGTCGCCGCTGGTGGATATGTTCAGTTCAAAACGCCGCTGGATAGTGGTGATGCAGCTGTGTATCGCGACAGCACTTGCGGGAGTGGCTCTCACTCTTCCCATGAGTTCGTTTTTCACCTATTCTCTCGCATGTTTCTATATGGTAGCCTTCTTCTCGGCTACTCACGACATAGCCGCCGACGGTTTTTATATATTGGCACTTGACACTCACGACCAGTCGTTTTTCGTAGGAATCCGCTCTACCTTCTACCGTATAGCCACCGTGGCCGGTCAGGGTGGTGTGGTAATAATAGCCGGACTCATGGAGGAACATCTCGGCTCCATACCCGATGCATGGAGCACGGTTTTCATGTGCATGTCGGTATTTTTCTTTATCGTTTCTTTCTATCACATGTGGACACTACCATCGCCTGAAAAAGTAAATGCAGCTACTGAACGTAAAAATGCTTCGATACATGAGTTTTTCAATATATTCAAGCGATTTTTCACAAAGCCGGGTATAGCGACGGCAATAATATTCATGCTTGTCTACCGGCTGCCCGAAGCTATGCTCGTAAAACTCATCAATCCGTTTCTCCTCGATCCGGCCTCGGCAGGAGGCATGGGGCTCAGCACCAAGCAGGTGGGAATCACTTACGGCACGATCGGCATTATCGGTCTTACTCTCGGGGGCATCATAGGCGGTATAGTGGTGTCGCGGGGCGGACTGCGTAGGTGGCTTCGGCCTATGGCGTGGAGCATGTCGCTCACATGCCTGACATTCCTGTATCTCAGTCTGTGTCCTGACTCATCACTGTTTACGGTAAATATTTGCGTATTTGTGGAGCAGTTTGGCTACGGATTCGGATTCACAGCCTATATGCTTTATCTCATATATTTTTCAGAAGGCGCCGACGCTACCGCCCATTACTCCATATGCACCGGCTTCATGGCTCTCGGCATGATGCTTCCCGGAATGGCGGCAGGCTGGATTCAGGAGCAGATAGGTTATACCATGTTTTTCGCCCTTACCATAGCATGCTGCGCCTTAACTATAGGTGTGGCATCGATGCTTAAGATCAACCCTTCATTCGGTAAAAAATGACACGTCACATAATATTATATCTGTCCCTTTTATTCTGCGTGCCCGTTTCAGCACAGGTTACTCCCGGAATTGAACGGCTCGAAGAAATGGATTTTGCCCCGCTCAGAGGAAAGCGTGTGGGACTCATCACCAATCCCACCGGCGTTGACCGCACTCTGCGCTCCACAATCGATATCCTCAACGACGCACCCGACGTGGAACTTGTTGCCCTCTTTTCACCCGAGCACGGAATACGCGGCAACGTATCGGCTGGAAACAGCGTGGCTGACGAAATCGATCCCGTTACCGGTATCAAGATTCATTCACTTCACGGACGCAACCTCGCTCCCACTCCCGAAATGCTCCGCGGAATCGATGTGATGGTTTACGATATTCAGGATGTAGGAGCGCGATCTTACACATATGTCTCCACACTGGGTCGCTCGATGGCGGCCTGTGCCCGAGCCGGAGTGGAGTTTATGGTACTGGATCGCCCCGACCCGCTTGGCGGCCTGAAAGTGGAAGGCCCCGTTGTGGCACCCGGGGAGGAATCGTTTGTAGGACAATATCCCGTACCTTATCTTTACGGCCTCACTCCCGGCGAACTTGCACGGCTCCTGATAGGTGAAGGTATGCTCGGGCAGGGAAACAATCCCCGACTGACGGTAATAGAAATGGACGGCTGGCAGCGCGACATGATGTATGCTGACACCGGACTGCCATGGATATTACCCTCACCTAATATTCCCACTATGGAAACGGCTGTATACTATCCCGCCACAGGTATTGTAGGAGAACTCGACGGCCTTTCAATAGGTGTAGGATATACTCTGCCATTTCATTTATTCGCAGTTCCCGGCACCGACGGCATCGGACTTGCTCGCCGCATGAATGCTCTCGATATTCCCGGTGTGGCATTCCGTCCCATCGCTTTCAAGCCCGGCTACAGCAAGCATTCGGGCACCACGCTTTCGGGCGTGGAGGTGTACATTATGGATCCCGAGGAAGCGCCTCTCACTCTCATCAACTTCTATCTTCTTCAGGAGCTTGAAGCCATGTATCCCGGCAAGCGGCTTCTTGATTCAGAAAAAGCGCCGAGCCTGTCGATGATGGATAAAGTGATCGGCGACCGCCGGGTGCGACAGCAGTTCGCCCGACGATACCGTGTAGACGACATATTGCAGTTGTGGAATAAAGACACGGCTGATTTTAAGGCTACAAAGCAAAAATATCACCTCTACCGTTGAAAAAGGCGAAAAACTCACCCTCATACTGCTGCGCAAGCATATCATTCATTACCGGGATCTGCTTCTCAAGACTTTGCTTTTCCTCAAGTTAAGTAGCTGATTCCTGTGCGCCGGCTAACTGCACCTCATCACCGATAACGCCTAATTTCTGCTGGGCTGCACAGAGATCTTTAATGCTCTGTTTATCTTCATCACGCACTCCCATGGTGTTGCGCATATTAACCGCCAGTTTGGTTTCGGCCTCGATCTGAGCAGAATATGCTTTGGTAAGATCTTCTAAGACACTTTTAAAGTCACCAATAGTTTTATTAACAGAATCTATGCCAGTACATATAGCCGCGAAATTTATGAATTTCTCGCTTAGCTTTTCCGCTTCTGTAACGGTAGACTCAAGCACCTTTCGTAAATCCTTGACATTGTATGTTAAAGTCTTTAGGCCGTTGTCTCCATCTTTTAGTTCAAAAGAAAACGAAATAGTACTATTTTGTGACATAAAATTTGTTTCTTATTTTATATTTTGTCAAATTTGGGTGACAGAAAACCATATAAAATCTATAAGAAATGATAACCAAATTATTAGGATATGTATTTATCTTTTGTATTACTATTATATTTTTGGGATTCGGTTTTATATTTGTTGGCATACTAATCAACGGTCTAAGATACATAAATTTAGTCAACAAACGAGAGCTATGGGATGATAATACGAAAGTCGTCATAAATATCAAAACAGATAAAGACGATAACGATGATTGTGAAGAGTATGATCACAATTAGCTTTATTCAATCCTATTGACAAGCTGTTCAAATCGTTTTTGTGCATCAGCGACATTTGTTTTCTTATTCTTATTGATTGGTGGGATCTGCTTCTTGTCCCACGGCAGCGGTAGTAGCTGCTTGGGGGTTATATTCTTTTTGACGTGGGGCTGGATAATTATGGCCGCTATTGTCCGTGCGCGCTCCATTCCAGACCATAGTTTTTGATAATTGTTGCGGTAACACCGACAACCTTATTGACATCGGCTATGCCGCCCACGGCTGAGCGTGCTGACGTGTTGAGAAACTCTATCCAGTTATCTTCAGGTACACCATTCGATATTGTTTGGTATAGACCATTGGCCAGTTCATCACGCGCAATGGGTATTTGTTTAGCTAAGTCTGCGACTTCACCTTTCAGATGCTTAAAACCATCACTATCCTTTCCGGCCATAGTATTGGCCGCTCTCATCGCTTTATTGAAAGATTCGCTCTCGCTTGTGAGCGACTGTAATGTAGAAGCAATCTGACCTATGGCACTGCTGACTGAATTGAGAACTGTTGCAGTCGCCGCAAGACTGAAAACCTTTTCTTCTAATTTCTTTGCTTCCTCAACGTTTGCAGCCATGACCTTACGCAGGCCATCAGCATCAAGGATCAACGTTTTAAGGCCATTGTCCCCATCGGCTATCTTAAAGGATATTGAAATGGTATCTTTTCCTGCCATTATATGACATTATTAATAAAAAAGGTTGATTAAAAATTTGATTTTTGCCCATATTTTGTTATATTTGCATATACTAAAAAATCAATGTATTATGGAACAAATAATTGGCACAATAATAGGATATGGATTTCTTATTTTTTGTATCTTTTTAGCTATCTTTTTGTTTTATACTTTTGTTATAAAATTTGATTATAATGCTCCGATATTTAGAAGGAATATTACAATCACTTTCAAGCTTGATGATAAAGATGAAGCTAAAAATAAGAAATAGGATCATCAACAGACCTATTTGATTTTGGCGGTTATATGTTCAAATCGTTTTTGTGCATCAGCGACATTTGTTTTCTTATTCTTATTGGTTAGGTGTTTCTGCTTCTTATCCCACGGCAGCGGTAAAAGTTGCCCGGGAGTTATTCTCTTTTTGACGTGAGGTTGGATAATTATAGCCGCTATTGTCCGGGCGCGCTCCCATTCATTATTACACTTATCAGAATGTATTTCTAATATAAAATATCACCTTTTCGCGTATTTAAAGTGATTTTACTTGAATCAGTAGAGAAAAAGGCGAAAAAATTATTGCAAAATGCTTTTTGCAGTCAAAAAAAACCATTACTTTTGCAATGTTAAACATGTTATCCTAATTAATTATCCAATTAAGAAATTACTACTATGGCTTACGTAATCACTGACTCTTGTGTGGCTTGCGGCACCTGTCTGCCCGTTTGCCCCGTAGGTGCAATCTCTGAAGGCGACATCTACCACATCGATCCCGAAATGTGCATCGACTGCGGTTCTTGCGCTGAAGTATGCCCCAGCGAAGCTATCATCCCCGGTGAATAATTCCGAGCGATAGACTGAAAAAGCTTACAAAAAGAGGTGACGGCTTTCAAAGGCCGCTCATCTCTTTTTTAGTAATTTTTCCACTTATATCGCCCGTCATTCCGGAAATTTTTCTTAAATTTGCCTCTATAAAATCAAATAATCTGAAACCCAATTAAATAAACAACCTATCATGGTAAATTACAAAGACTTAGGTCTCGTAAACACCCGCGAGATGTTTGCCAAGGCCATCAAAGGCGGATATGCTGTCCCCGCTTTCAACTTCAACAATATGGAGCAGCTTCAGGCCATCATCAAGGCTGCTGCTGATGAAAAATCGCCCGTGATCCTTCAGGTTTCCAAGGGCGCACGCAACTATGCCAACCCCATCCTTCTCCGCTACATGGCTCAGGGTGCTGTTGACTATGCCAAGAGCCTCGGCTGGGAACATCCCCAGATCGTGCTTCACCTCGACCACGGTGATTCTTTCGAGCTCTGCAAAGACTGCATCGACAATGGTTTCTCGTCGGTTATGATCGACGGCTCTCACCTCCCCTTCGAGGAAAACATGGCTCTCACCAAGAAAGTGGTAGACTACGCTCACAAGTTTGACGTAACTGTAGAAGGTGAGCTCGGCGTACTCGCAGGCGTTGAGGATGAAGTTTCTTCTGACCACCACACCTACACTGACCCCGAAGAAGTAATCGAATTCGTAGAAAAGACCGGTTGCGACTCACTCGCTATTTCAATCGGAACCTCTCACGGCGCTTACAAATTCACTCCCGCCCAGTGCACCCGTGACCCGAAGACCGGTCGCCTCGTTCCTCCTCCCTTGGCATTTGACGTGCTCGAGAAAGTTGAGGAAAAACTTCCCGACTTCCCCATCGTGCTCCACGGATCTTCGTCAGTTCCTCAGGAATACGTTGACATCATCAACGAAAACGGTGGCAAACTCCCCGACGCCATCGGTATTCCCGAAGAGCAGCTCCGCAAAGCCGCTGCAATGGATGTATGCAAGATCAACATCGACTCTGACAGCCGTCTGGCTATGACCGCCGCCGTGCGCAAGGTATTCAATGAAAAGCCCGCAGAGTTTGACCCCCGCAAATATCTCGGCCCGGCTCGCGACGAAATGGAACGCCTTTACAAGCACAAGATCGAAAACGTCCTCGGCTCCAACGGCAAGGCTGAATAATCACTTATTATCCTCCCATATAGGCAGGAGATAAACACTCACAGCAGGTGTTTATCTCCTGCTTTCATTTTTCCCGGCCTGTCAGCAAAATCATAAACACATATTACCATACGCCTTAACCTAAAAAATCTCACGAAAGGCGTAATATCTTATAGTAGACATAACTTACACCAAGTATGTGGCCGGATATAAGTTCCGGAGGCACATAATGTATTTATCCCTACATCTTCAGTGCAATATAAAAATACTACTTCCCTTCTCTTTCCTGCGGAGAGATGATGTATTTGTCGTAGTAGGAAAGGAGGAGCGTAGTGAGGGGGATGGCGATGATCAGTCCGATAAAGCCCATGAGTGTACCCCATATGGAGAGCGAGAGAAATATCAGCGCCGGATTCAGGCTCATGGCCTTACCGATAATGCGCGGGGTGAGATACAGATCCTGTATAACCTGCACTATACAGTACACCGCAAAACATTCCCACCATATCGTCCAGAATCCTATACCCGATCCCACGGAATACACGAGGCAAATTAATGTGGTGGGTATAAATGAGATAAGCTGAAGGTAGGGCACCATATTGAGCAGACCGATAAACATACCGAGCACTATAGCGAGGGGCAGATCAATTATCAGGAATCCGATACTGAACAGTATTCCCACGCAGAAGGCTACCAGTGCCTGACCGCGGAAATACTGGTTCATTGACCGCTTTACATCATTGGCGATCTTAAACACAGTCTTGCGGTAACGCGGCAAAATCATGCGGCGCAGTCCGCGACTTAGTTTGTCGTAGTCTATCATCACAAAGATTACATACAGCAGCACTATCATCCATGAAAATACAGCAAAGAGCAGAGAAATCGAGCCTGTGATGACCGACCATGAAGCCGACAGCGCTTCCTCGGCCATACGGGTCCACTCCTCATGCGACAACTTTGAAGCTATCAGCTCGAAATCAATATTACGCCTCACAAATTCCTCGAATCCCTCGGGTAGAAACGGCACCGACTCTCCCGACGAGGCATAACGCTTGATGATCGCAGCCATTTCAGTGGCCTCTTCAATAATCATCGGGACAAGGAAATACAAAATAATCCCTGCGAAAAACGTAAGCTCAAACAGTGTGACCATCGTAGCTGCCACACGTCCCCTGAGATGCAGCAACCTGCGGTTGTATTGCAGAAACGGCTCGAGAATATATGCGATAAGACATCCCACAAGAAATGGCAGCAACACCCCTTTAAGGATATTGATCAGCCATATAGCACCGGCCGCAAGCACACAGTTGATTACCAGACGCACCGTGCGGTCAAGGTCAAACCTCTCTTTATTAATAAGATTCATAAAAGTATGTTACATTTAAGCCACGAAATTAATAAAAATATCGCAGTCAATCCATATTTTTCGTAATTTTGCAAAAATTATCAATAAAATACTAAAACTACACGACAAAACAATGGCCAATGTAACACAAGTGCTTTCCGACAAAGCATGGGCGCGGTGGACTGCGCTGGGACTTCTCGCCATGGCGATGTTCTGCAGCTACATCTTCATGGATATCCTCTCACCTATCAAAGACCTTCTGCAATCTACACGCGGCTGGGATTCGACAGCCTTCGGTACCATGCAGGGCTCGGAGACTTTCCTCAACGTATTTATTTTCTTCCTCATATTCGCCGGTATCATCCTCGATAAGATGGGCGTGCGCTTCACCGCGGTCCTTTCGGGAGCCGTGATGCTTGTGGGAGCCGTGATCAACTGGTATGCGCTTACCGATCAGTTTATCGGCAGCTCGCTCGACGTGTGGTTTACCAATCACCTCAACCATATCCCGGTTTTCGACGCTTTAGGTATCGCACCTTTCTATGAGGGAATGCCTGCATCGGCCAAGTTCTCGGCTGTAGGATTCATGATATTCGGTTGCGGTGTGGAAATGGCAGGTATCACCGTGAGCCGCGGTATAGTGAAGTGGTTCAAAGGTCGCGAGATGGCACTTGCCATGGGTTCGGAAATGGCCCTCGCCCGTCTGGGTGTCGCAACCTGTATGATTTTCTCGCCCATGTTCGCCGAACTCGGCGGTGTTATTTCCGTTTCGCGCTCGGTGGCATTTGGCGTAGTTCTGCTCATGATCGCGCTCATAATGTTTATCGTATACTTCTTCATGGATCGCAAGCTCGACTCGCAGACCCATGCCGAGGAGGAGAAAGATGACCCCTTCCGCATCTCCGATCTCGGTCAGATCCTCACCAGCAGCGGTTTCTGGCTCGTCGCTCTCCTGTGTGTGCTCTACTACTCGGCTATCTTCCCCTTCCAGAAATATGCCGTCAACATGCTCCAGTGCAACCTCACTTTCACCGATGTAGCTCCCGATTCATTTTGGGGCGGAGAGATGGTGACAATAGTGCAGTATGTAATCATGATAGTGGTAGCCGCATCGGCCTTTGCAAGCAACTTCTCCAAAAATCTCTCACTTCGCTACGCGATGCTCGTGACTTCGATTGTATCGCTGGTGATATTCTGCTACATGGGTTACATGCGTCAGTCAGCAGGCACGATTTTCGCCGTGTTCCCCCTGCTTGCCGTGGGAATCACCCCCATTCTCGGCAACTATGTTGACCATAAAGGCAAGGCAGCCTCAATGCTCATCCTCGGCTCGCTGCTCCTTATCGCATGCCACCTTACATTTGCATTCATTCTTCCCCAGTTCAAGTCGAGCCCCGTGGGCGGAGTGATCGTGGCTTATCTCACCATCCTCGTGCTCGGTGCATCGTTCTCGCTCGTGCCCGCGTCACTCTGGCCCAGCGTACCCAAGCTCGTCGACAGCAAGATCATCGGCTCGGCCTACGCACTCATCTTCTGGATTCAGAATATCGGTCTGTGGCTCTTCCCGCTCCTGATCGGTAAGGTTCTCGACAAGACCAATCCCGAAATCGTGGAAGCCGTAGCCAACGGCACCATGACTGCCGAACAGGCATCGGTAAGCTACAACTATACCGCTCCGCTGGTTATGCTCGCCGGTCTGGGCGTGGCCGCTCTCGTTCTCGGTATCATCCTCAAGTATATCGACAAGAAGCAGCACCTCGGCCTCGAGCTCCCCAACATCAATCCCAACACCGAGGCCGAAGAAGCCGAAGTTGCAGCAGCGGAAGAGTAAAAATATCATATCATTCCATTATCAAGCAGGGTGTCAAGAATACGCACCCTGCTTTTTACTATACTGAAAAAAATGACACAACAGACCGAGTTCCGACTGACGGCCAAGCGTCGCGGCTGTCATCTCGTCACAGGCGAAATATTACAGCATCTGCCTTCTCCGCTCCCTGATTGCGGCATGCTCAATCTATTCGTAAAGCATACATCGTGCGGACTCACCGTCAACGAGAATGCCGACCCCGATGTAAGGACCGACATGGCAAGTATTCTTGACCATATAGTTCCGGAAAATATGGCATACTACACCCACACTTTCGAGGGAGCGGACGATATGCCTGCCCATGCCAAGTCAACACTTGCGGGAGTATCTCTTACCATACCCATCACCCGTGGCCGACTGAATCTCGGGCGGTGGCAGGGCATATATCTGTGTGAATTCCGGGACTATGGCGGCGAGAGGTCGATAGTAGCTACAGTTTACAGCTGAGCGGCAAGCTTCAGTCACAATATCAGAGCCGCTGTCGCGTTATAAATATATGCAACAGGAATACGCCTCTACCCTACTTGAAAACGCAGTGACCGAGTTGTCGCGGCTTCCCGGAATCGGGCGCAAAACCGCGCTCCGCCTTGCCCTGCATCTGCTTAGAGCTGATGAGCACGTGGGAGTGGCGTTGGGCGAAGCGATCATCAATATGCGCAAAGGTGTGAAATACTGCTCGGTATGCCACAATATTTCCGAGACTGACATTTGCCCGATATGCTCGTCGCCGTCGCGCGACAACACTACGGTGTGCGTGGTCGAAAGCGTTAAGGATGTGATGATATTTGAGAATACCGGTCAATTTCACGGGCTCTATCACGTGCTTGGCGGCGTAATTTCTCCCATGGATGGCATCGGGCCGGATTCCCTTGAAATAGATTCGCTCGTGGAGCGCGTAGCGTCGGGGGAAATCAAGGAGGTGATTCTTGCACTAAGCGCCACTATGGAGGGAGAGACAACCAATTTCTATATCTTCCGCCGGCTTGCCCCCTATTCTGACCTGAAGATAACACAACTTGCCCGCGGCGTGGCCGTAGGCAATGAAATCGAATATGTCGATGAGATTACTTTGGGTAGGTCACTTATGAACCGTACTCCTTTTGCCGACTCGTTAAAGCAATAATTGCATCACGTAGGCATCACGGTAGCTTTTTCCGCACCTTATCCACGACCGCAGGCGTCCTGACACTTTGAAGCCGGCCGATTGAAAAGCCTGACGGCTTGCGGTATTGTCTACCCCGGTAATACTATATAACTGATGGAAACCGAGGTGTCGCCCGCAATAGTCTTTCAGCAATCGCAGAGCGGCGGTAGCATAGCCCAGTCTTCGATGAGGTGTATCGACAAGAATGCCTACACCGCAACGCTGATTGCGCGGATCAAAATCATACAGATCAACTGTTCCGACAGTCTCCCCGGTAGCGGAAATCGTTATCATAAGCCTCAACTGACGGGCCTTGAATATATCGGGCTCGTAATTGGCTACATAATCGGCAAGCAACGCGCGGGAAAACGGAGCAAGTGTAGCTCCGTCGTCCCACACGTCAGTATCGTTTTCCCAGCCGTAAAGGATATCCACATCCTCAGGCTCGAGAGCGCGAAGGGAAATTATGCCGTCGGTAAGATTCACTCTTCTTCAAGAAGGAAACGTTCCACATCAAGAGCAGCCTTGCAACCCATACCGGCAGCTGTGATTGCCTGACGATAAGTGGGATCAGCCACATCACCGGCAGCGAATACGCCCGCAACATTCGTGCGTGTTGAAGCTCCGTCTACCTTTATGTAACCCTGCTCGTCGAGATCTATGTAATCCTTGAACACGGCGGTATTGGGAGTGTGACCGATTGCGAGGAAAAATCCATCGATCGCAATATCATACTCACGCTCGCGGTCAGTCCCTTTATATTCCATAAGATGGGCGCCCTGAACCACACCGTCGCCAAACAGACCTACGGTGTTGGAATTATAAAGCACCTCGATATTTTCTTTCTCCGTGACACGTTTCTGCATCACTTTCGATGCGCGCAGATGATCCTTGCGCACGATCATATATACTTTTTTGGCTATATTGCTAAGATACAGAGCTTCCTCGCATGCAGTATCGCCACCGCCTACCACAGCCACCGACCGGTTGCGGTAAAAGAATCCGTCGCATGTGGCGCAAGCCGACACGCCCATGCCGTTATATTTTTCCTCATCGGGAATACCGAGATAACGGGCGGTAGCACCGGTAGAAATGATAACACTGTCGGCAGTTATATCAAGTCCGTTGTCGGTCTTGACGGTAAACGGACGCTTGCTGAAATCAACTTCAGTCACATACCCTCCGCGTATATCAGCACCGAATCGCTCGGCCTGCTTGCGGAGATCGGCCATGAGCTGCGTTCCCTCCACACCTTCGTGATAGCCGGGAAAATTCTCGACCTCGGTGGTTATAGTGAGCTGTCCGCCGGGTTGGTTTCCTTCTATCATCAGAGGATTGAAATTAGCACGTGAGGCATAAATTGCCGCGGTATAACCGGCAGGACCCGAGCCGATTATAAGGCATCGTGTTTTGAGCTGTTGACGTTCCATATTATGTCTGTTGAAATTTTACATTAAAATATTACAGGTTATCTCAGATCGACCACCTCCACACCCGGCATCGATGCGGGATTGAAGCGGAAGTGACTGTCGGGGAGACGCATGCCTTCGCTTATCGACTTGATATTGATGGCAAGGACCGAACCCGACGACAGATATATAACAATTCTCGAGGGGAAAAGTGTTGACGTGTTGAGTGTCAAAATTGTTTTTTTTATGTCGCCGCTCACTTTAGGCAACATTTCCACCGTCACCACACCGTCTTTATTGCTTAAAGTACGTGCCGTGAAATTGCTGCGGAAAGCATTGATTATGGCAAAAGGATTCACCTGCGCCAACTCTTCGGCAGTAGGCTCGGTCACATTGACTTCACCTATCTCGGCGGAATAGGTCCATTGAGTCTTTCCGTCATACCACGACTTGATTTCGCGGCTGTCAATGAAAAATTTTTCACCCGCTACGGTGATGTTTCCGTTCATCGTTCGGCCGTCGGCAACCACGGCATACTCTGCCGAAATCGACTTGGCAGCCGCAAGTTTCTCGGCCGCACGCGACAGAATATTCGCAGCCGACTGGGCATTAACAGCCACTGCGGCCATCAGCAGGTATGTGAATATCAATATTCTTTTCATAAGCGCATAAGTTAATTTTGCACACAAAGTTAACGAAAATTTCTGCAATATATGTCGTTTTTATCAACCATAAGGAGATTCAGACGTTATAATTATAAACGAAAACCATTAAAACTATTTATTATGAGTGGAAAATCTGACCTCTTTACGTCAATTATAGTTGCCGGTGTCGGCATAGTGATGATATGTCTCTATCAGCGTATAGAGCTGCTTTCATGGATAGTGATGCTCATAGGAGCCATGTTTGCAATCCCGGGCATATTCTCGATAATATCGGGAATGCGCAGTAAGGAAAAGGGCGGCAGCGGCACCCAGACTCTTACCGGAATGGGAGCCACAGCATTAGGCGCGTTCATGATACTCATGCCGCAATCGTTCACCGGTATTCTGGTATTCCTCTTTGCCGGACTGCTAATAGTGGGCGGTATCTACCACATAGTATTCGTGGCATATCTTTCGCGCCCGTTTATCTTGCCGGCATACTATTATGTGATACCGGTACTGATGATTCTTGCGGGCATCGTTCTTCTCACCACAAGCGTGCGCACTCTCAATCACGTGGTCGTGCTCATTACGGGAATCTCCTTTGTAGCGTGGTCCATCAGCACACTTATGGAATGGATCGCAACTCACCCTTCAAAAACAAAAGATGACAGCGAAACCAAGCAAATAGCCGAATAAAACTTCATATCATACTACTCCTGCGACGGACTCTTTGATGGAGTCCGTCGCAAATTTTATATATTAATTGCATATTTTTTGACAAGATGTTACGCTTATTAAATGAGTTTTTGTAACTTTGTCATATCAACATATAAAACACTCGTGAAATGAATAAAGACATTGACTGGGGTAGCTTGACATTCGGCTACATTCCTACTGACTATAACGTGCGTTGCCATTACCGTGACGGCAAATGGGGTGAGATTGAAATTTCATCATCTCCTTATTTGGAAATGCATATGGCAGCATCAGCTCTGCATTACGGTCAGGAAATCTTCGAGGGCCTCAAGGCTTTCCGTGGTAAAGACGGCAAGGTGAGGATATTCCGGCTCGAAGAAAATGCCCGACGCATCGCCGACTCCGCCCGCGGTCTGCTCATGGCACCAATTCCCGAGGATTTATTCCGCGAAATGGTCATGAAAGTTGTAAAACTCAACGAGCGCTTCATACCTCCCTATGGTACAGGTGCTTCACTTTATATTCGCCCGTTTGAGATAGGTACTACGGCATTGGTAGGTGTGAAACCGGCCAAGGATTATTGCTTCGTGATATTCGTTTCGCCCGTAGGTCCATACTTCAAGGAAGGATTCCGCCCCACAAAAATCTGCATCATGCGCGAGTATGACCGTGTGGCACCCAAAGGCACCGGACGCTGGAAAGTGGGCGGAAACTACGCCGCATCGCTTGCATCGGGTGAGCGCGCTCATGAAATGGGTTACTCGGCTGTGCTTTATCTTGACCCTCGCGAGAAAAAGTATCTCGACGAGTGTGGTCCCGCCAACTTCTTTGCCATCAAGGACGGCAAATACATAACCCCCGCCTCCGAATCCATACTCCCGTCGATAACCAACAAGAGTTTCATGCAGATCGCGCGTGACATGGGAATCGAGGTAGAGCAGCGACACATCACCGTAGATGAACTTGAGGATGTAACGGAAGCCGCTGCCGCAGGTACGGCTGCCGTGGCATCGCCTATCGCTGAAATCGACGACCTTGACACAGGCAAGAAATATGTGATAGCTCGCGACGGAAATCCCGGTCCTGTTACCACTCAGTTATATAATACACTGCGTGGCATACAGTATGGTGAGATTGAAGACACTCACAACTGGTGTACTGTAGTCGACCTATGAACTATCAGGAAATAATCGATATACACTATCCCGTCGGCACCCGCCGGCGGGATATATATTTGCATCACTGCAGGCAGGTAGCCGATAAGGCTCTTGATATAGCCCGTAAAAAAAATCTGCCTCTTGACGCTGACATCGTTGAGAGCGCAGCCATGCTTCACGACATAGGGATTTTCCTGACCGATGCCCCTTCGATCGACTGTCACGGGAAGTCTCCTTATATCGCTCACGGTATTCTGGGCGCCCGGCTGCTGAGAGATGCAGGTTTTTGCGACGAAATATGCAACGTGGCCGAGCATCATACCGGTGCCGGAATTACGACCGACGAAGTTGTCAACCAACACTTACCTCTACCTGTAAAAGATTATTTGCCCCAGTCGCTTCTCGAGCGATTGATATGCTACGCCGACAAGTTCTACTCCAAAAGCGGTAAAATGCAAGAGAAGCCGCTCACATCGGTGAGGGCTTCCCTATCAAAAATTTCAGCCGAGACGCTTTCACGGTTCGATGCGCTCGACCGTGAATTCAACTGATTATTTATTGGCGCGCTTGCGCTCGAGCTCGTCAAGAATGATTTTGCGCAGACGGATATGATGAGGTGTCACCTCTACATATTCGTCTTCCTTTATATATTCAAGCGCCTCCTCGAGTGAGAATACTACAGGCGGAATGATACGGGCTTTATCGTCGGCGCCGCTGGCACGCATATTTGTCAGCTTCTTGGATTTGGTGACGTTGACCACAATATCGTTTTCCTTGGCGTTCTCGCCTACGACCTGACCGGCATATACCTCTTCCTGCGGGAAGATGAAGAAACGCCCGCGATCCTGAAGCTTATCTATAGCATAAGCGTAGGCAGTACCGGCTTCCATAGCAATGAGCGAACCGTTTGTGCGACGCTCGATATCACCTTTCCACGGCTGATATTCATGGAATCGGTGTGCCATGATGGCCTCACCGGCCGAAGCAGTGAGCACATTGTTGCGCAAGCCGATGATACCGCGTGAAGGTATAAGGAACTCTATGTGCAGACGGTCATTCTGCGTAGTCATCGATACCATTTCTCCCTTGCGGCGGGTAACCATATCGATAATTTTCGACGAATATTCCTCCGGCACGTTTATAGTCATCATCTCCACAGGCTCGCACTTCACTCCGTCGATTTCTTTAACGATAACCTGAGGTTGACCTACCTGAAGTTCAAATCCCTCGCGACGCATTGTCTCTATGAGCACCGAAAGATGCAGTACACCACGGCCATACACCACCCAAGCATCCTCACGGTCAGCCTTGGCGATACGGAGTGCGAGATTGCGGTCAAGTTCCTTTTCGAGACGGTCGTTGATATGGCGTGAAGTCACATACTTGCCGTCGCGACCGAAGAAAGGACTGTCGTTGATCGTGAAAGTCATCGACATGGTAGGCTCGTCGATCGCTATTCGCGGCAGAGGTTCGGGATTTTCGGGACTTGCCACGGTATCTCCGATTTCAAAGCCGTCAATGCCAACGAGTGCACATATATCACCGCTCTTCACACTTTCAACACGCTTGCGACCCATGCCGACAAATGTGTGAAGTTCCTTGATTTTCTGCTTGACCACCGAGCCATCCTTGCGACAAAGGGCTATTTCCTGACCTTCACGAATCTCGCCGCGATGCACACGACCTATCGCGATACGTCCTACATAATTGGAATAGTCAAGCGACGTAATGAGCATCTGCAGGTCACCTTCAAGTGTTTCAGGCTCAGGGATATTCTCAATAATAG
>JAIDUB010000033.1 GCA_029060405.1 Duncaniella sp.
GCCTTCGCTGAGCTACGGCGGCGCCGGTTACGAAAAATCAGCGCCCACGGGCGCTATTTGATTTTTGACACAGCCTCTTCTAAATTTTAAATTCTAAATTCAAAAAATAGTAATTCCCTTGACTGAAAACGATCTCCGCGAGCTTCTCGATACCGAGGCCGCGCGCATAAATTCGCCTGCATTTATCGCCGATGACCCGGTGCAGTTTCCGCGCCGCTTTTCATCGCTTCCCGATATAGAAATCACATCACTGCTCACGTCGGCTATCGCGTGGGGCAACCGCAAGATGATATGCCGCGACTGCGACAGGCTGCTCTCAACGATGGAAAACAGTCCGTACCGCTTCATGGCCGACGGCGATTTCGAGGATCTGCCCGACGATGCCAACGTGCACCGCACTTTTTTCAACCGCGACCTGAAACATTTTCTTCGCGGACTCCGTGCCATATATGAGCGCTACGGCACTCTTGCCGACTTTGCACGGCACCATCGTATCGCCGACGAGGAGTATCCGGCTTGGAAACTCGTTGAGGAAATCAATAAGGAACTTGCCGCAGCCAATGGAGGCCTTACCGATTCGAGATGTCTTCCGTTAAATATACGGAATACTGCGTTGAAGCGCGTAAACATGGCATTACGCTGGCTCGTAAGAGACGATGGAATCGTAGATATGGGTGTGTGGCGCGATGTTCTAAGCCCGTCGCAACTCTATATACCCCTTGATGTGCACGTGGCCGACACCGCGCGCGAGCTCCGCCTGCTTACCCGCTCCACTCCCGACCGCAAGGCTGTAACGGAAATCACCGGGCATCTGCGGCGTTTCCGCCCCGACGACCCGGTGATCTATGACTATGCCCTTTTCGGGATAGGAATGAAACTGTAGCGGAAGGTGAACGGGAGTCACTCCGTCACTTTAGCAGGAGCTGTATCAGCAGCAGGCTCGGCCGACGCCATGGCGGCAGCTACGGCATTTACGAGATTCTGACCCTGAAGTCCGCGCGAAAGTATCGTGCCGTCGGGTCCGAAAAGGATGATGCAGGGGATACCCGATATACCGTAAAGATCGGTAGGTATTGTCTGCGCATCGATAATGCTGTGCCACGGAATCTGCTGCTGCTCGATAGCTTTAAGAGTATTGGCGGGTTCGTCCCACACGGCCACCCCGAGAATTTCCAATCCTTTCGGGCCGAATTCCTCACGAATCTTCTTCAATGTCGCTATCTCCCTCATGCAAGGGCCGCACCAGCTTGCCCAGAAATCCACGAGCACATATTTTCCTTTGCCTACATAATCGCTCAGACGCTCGGTCTTGCCATCGTAAGTCACCGCAAAATCCTTGAACTTCTTTCCCTCCGAGGTCTCGTCCTCGGCTATAAGAGCGGTGCGCAGTGAGGCAACACGCTTCGACTTGGCCAGCATGGGATTAGATGCCACCGCGGCATCAAGGTCGGCAAGATGCATATCATAAGCCTGCTGGAGGAAGAAATACAGGCCTATGGGATTATCAGCATTTTCGTTTATGGCTGTTTTGGGCACGGCATAATACTCTGTCTCAAGCTCGGCCATGCGGGCGATGGATGAAGAATCCTCGGGCAGCGAATTGGCCTCGGCCATGATAGCGGCAAGTTTCTCACCGTAAGAGTTCATGCGTTCGTTGAGAGGAGTTCCGGTAGCAGTTCCTTTATCGTTGATCGTGATATTTCCTTTTTCGAGGATAAACACAGGGCCACGGTTACCGTCGATAATCAGTCGGGCCAGCTTAGGTTCACCCACGTTTCCCGAGAATTTCACAACGCCGTCAGCCACAATCACCGAGTCGATCTTTGCACCCGAATCATAGTCGAGAATATAACCCATCGTATCGTCGAAGTCATCTCCGGCGGGGAAAGTCACGGTATAGTCAGGAGCTCCGGCCGTGGCACATGCGCCCAGTCCGACAGCGAAAATTCCAGTAAGTAAAGATGTCTTGAAGTTCATTGTCAATTATATACTTTAAAATGTTATTCCTATGGTCATGCCTATGCGGTTCACACCCGTCACTTCATTGCCTTGCTTTATGGAGGGAAAGCTAAGTCCGCAGTAAGAATAATTGAGCAACAGGTAGCTCTGATATGTAGCGCCCGAGGCAAGATTGAAACCGATACCGGGGACAACGTAAAGCACCCTCTGCGATGGGCGGTCATCATCGGAAGCAAACACACAGCCTATGCGTGCGTCGAGAAACACGAGTTTCTTTTTTTTCGTAAAACTGCTGCGGAATCCGGCATATACCGGGAAGAACCGTCCCGAGTGTGACATTACCATGTTGATTCCCGCCCCTATGCCGGCAAAGTCTATGATATCATTGCGCCAGCCGAGGAAACCGCCCAGATCGATCGTCGACATATCGTCGCCGCACAGATCTATCGACGGCCCTATCTCTGCACCCCATGCGAAATGCCCGCTCTTGCCGGTCTTGTCGAAAGCCGAAGCTTCCGTAGCGGTAAGCGATATCAGAGCACCGATGAGTAATAATATCTTCCGCGTCATGACGGATTGTATTTCAATTTCAGGCAGGTCCAGTCACCTTTCTCTACCGAATGGGAGTCATATACGAGACCGAGGGGTGAAGCTACTTTCATTACCTCGGGGATATCACTCTCATAAAAGCCGCTCAGCAGCATCTCCGCGCCGGCTTTCATGGCCTGCACGTAACGCGGAAGATCGGCGGTAATGATATTGCGGTTGATGTTGGCGATAAACAAGTCAGCTTTGCTGCAATCGGCCAGCGCCGATGCATCACCGTTGATCACCGTCACATTCCCGACTTTATTGAGCGGCATGTTTTCACATGCGTTTTCATAAGCCCATCCGTCGATTTCTATGGCCGTAACATGCTCCGCTCCTTTCATGGAGCTGAGTATCGCGAGTATACCTGTACCGGTACCCATGTCGATTACCTCCATTCCGGGCTTTACATCGTCGAGCAACCGGCGTATGATAAGGGAAGTGGTGGCATGATGTCCCGTGCCGAACGCCATTTTAGGATCTATCACAATATCGTATTCACACGAAGGTATGTCGTGATGGAATGTGCTGTGTATCACGCAGCGGTCGCCTATCACTATGGGCTTGAAATAATTCTTTTCCCACTCCTCGTTCCAGTCGCGACCCTCCACTACCGTAGTCCGGGTCACGGTCACTTTCGCATCGAGAGGAAAAGTCTCTGTAACCTCCTCTATTGAGGACGGAGAAAAAAGGTCCTTCTGCACGTATGCCGTAAGGCCTTTATCATCGGGCAGAAACGACTCGCATTCGGCCTCGGCCAGCAAAGCCGCCAGTACGTCGGTAGCCACTTCGCTGCAGGGCTCGACATCGAGCCGTATCTCCACATAATCGTTCATAAGCAATAATCGGTGTAATGAATGAAACGAGCCGCTCACTTACCGCGGAGGCTCCTGAAAATACGAAAAGCGCTTTTGCCTATCTTGAAGGTAAGCACCGCCACGTCGATATAGCTGAGCGCACCCAGCAGACGGGTGAAAATATTCTGTCCGCCACCCATCGGACTGTTGAAAGCCTCGGTCACGTGTGAAGCGTTGTGCATCACCCTCTCGCGGGCTATCTCAAGGCGGGCGGCGGTATAGGCGCGCATATACCGCAACTCGTCGAGTGTGTATCCTTCCCACTTTTCGCCGTCATGAGGCGGCAGCTGAGCCATCTTTTCCATCACTTGAAAAACAGTTTTGTTACGAATTTTGAAATAGGATTAATTATCAGCGGCTTGCGGAGTATGATCACGAGAGCCAGAAGGATGACATAGAAACCCGTCATGATGAAATAAGCTCCCACCATTCCGGTTGCCTCGGCAATCCATCTCACCAGAGCCATCGACACAAAAAACATCATGATCGCCAACAGCACGAATGCGACGGCGCATACCGATGCCGCCGTGAGAAATACGGTGAGCTTTTCGGCAAGCGTGAATTTCGCATAGTCGACGTTGAGCGTGAAGTAGTTTTTCGCTTCGGCCCACAAGGTACGAAACTGGTTTTCTGATTCAGCCATAGTATTTTTGTCACAAGTCATAGCCACGCGCGTCTCGCAGGCGGTAGGAGCCCGAGTCGCGCGCAGCCGTAATATTATGAGAATTATGTTATGTCGATCAATCGTCGATTTCGGTGGTGAGCTGCTCCACGAGGGCATCTATTTCAGTCTCGGAGCAAAGTATACCCTTCTTGCGGAGGATAGTCTTGATACGGTCACGCAGTTCTTCGCCCTTCTCGGGAGCGAAAAGGAGAGCGGCACCTGCGCCCACGAGAGCGCCACCTATGAATGCATAGAGAAGATTGAGATTCATATTCTTCAGTTTTTTTAAGTGAATAAGCTGATTATCGGATTATGAAATGCGGGACTCAGTCCTTGAGTTCCTCAGCGATTTCATCGGCAAGTTCTTCGATCTTGCTTTTCTGGAGTTTGATACCCTTTGATTCGAGGTATTTCACGATATTTTTGCGGGTGCGTTCGCCTTTTTCAGGAGCTACGAGAAGACCTACTGCAGCGCCGGCAACAGCACCGCCTAATACTGCCAATACGATGTTTAAAGCTTTCATTTCAGTTATGTTTTATTAATGAGTATTCTTAAATTTCTATGATAATAACATCCGTGAGGGGGTGAATGTTCGGATTCCGCGCTATAAAATTAATGAAATTTCCGCTCAACGCCAAATCGCAGTATAAAAAAATGTCACTCGTTAAGGCTCAACAATACCGAAACAACCCCGATGACAAGAGCCAAAACCACAGCGAGGATTATCCATGCGCGCCACTTGCGTTTGCGACGGTTGACAGGGTCATTGTGTCGTTCGTCGCGTATGCGGTCATCGTCCGAAACAAGCGACGAAAGCAGTGTGCTGTTAAACACCGTCACGCTCTCATATCGGTCATGCCAGTCGGGGCTCATGGCTTTCACTACCGCCGCACGGAATGTGGGAGGAATATCGTCAGGCAGCATGGAGGCTATGATTTCTTCATCCACATCCTCGGCCAGTGGCGGTTCTTCACCCGTGAGGGAGAAGGTGAGCATGGCGGCAAGCGAATAAAGGTTGGTCTGCGGAAGAAACTTGTCAAGTTCGCCATACTGCTCGCGGGGGGCGTAATGGTCGGGACACGAAAGCGGTGGAAGCTGAAGTTCGCCGTCACTTTCGGCATTGAACATCTTGCATGAATACAGTTGTGTGAGCACGGGGCGCACTGTCCCGTCAGGACGGCGCGATATTATAATAGCTTCGGGCGACAGACCGGTATGAAGTATACGATGGGTATGGAAGCGGCGCACAGCCTTGAAAATCGGTTCGAGCAACTCGCGTGCTTCCCTGACTGAGATTTTGCCTTTATCCTCCACATACTTTTTCAGCGAAGGGCCCGGCAAGCATTCGGTCACATAGTAGTAAGTGCCGTTGGCCTCGAAGTCATCTACAATCTGCAGAAACTCATCGGCATCCTTGATGGCGTTTTTAAGCCTCACCATCGTGTCTTTAAACACTTTCTGGAAATCGTCGACGGTCGATTCCGAATATTCGTCAATAGCCAGTTCCTTGTCATCATCGCCGCGGTCGCTGCAATGAAACATGAAGTGCTCCCTGACAATAAACTTTTTCACGGAAGATTGCTCCTGCCTCGGCAGGGCGAGGGGCACGATGCCGGGACGCGGTCGGGGTGCCGCAGGGGGATTTATGGGTAC
Organism: Duncaniella sp.; assembly: GCA_029060405.1. Taxonomy (GTDB): domain Bacteria; phylum Bacteroidota; class Bacteroidia; order Bacteroidales; family Muribaculaceae; genus Duncaniella. Next base: position 5,723 of record JAIDUB010000033.1, read on the forward strand.
ACCCGACACCAGATAGGTTATACCGAACCCGTCTTGCTGCTCGGGCTCGATTACAGTATAGATATAGCTCGCGCTTCGGAGCACCGCTCCCGCTTTAAGCGCTTTTTTAAATTCAGCCATTACTTATATCCTGCTAATATTATTCTGCCGGTATATAATCCTCTCGCTCTATCACGGCGCGATAATAATCCTTAACGTCATTCCAGTGATAGAACGGAGCTATATCGGTGGCCACGGGGATGGATTTTTCCTCCTCGTTAAGCATGAATTTCACTATCACATCACCTGAATCATTCCTGAAAAATACCATCTGCAGGTTTCCGGCCATAGGCGATATCTTGAAATCGGCATATGATTTATACAGGTCAGCGGCATTGCCCTCGGAAGCGTTACATCCCTCTATTTCCATAAGCGCGGCAAGAGGTATCAGGTTTCCGTCGTGACCGAAGCGCAGATCGGCGCCGGCTCTTCCCGACTCGACAGCCGCATCGGCACATTCGATTATATTGTTGAGCAGCGGTTTGGCACAATCGAGCAGCATGCCGTTGGCAAGCGGATGATTGCAGTTGGTGGTATAGAATCGGTAATTGAACGCCTGCCACAGGTCGAAAAGTTCCCCGGGTGTGAGCACATCATCAAATCTCACGGGCGATTCCATATTCTGCATGTCGACCGTCACCCAGTATACGTCCCACATGAAATCATGAGGATTCACATTGTCATACACATATTGCGGGTCGGAAAACACAGCCTCTATAACACGGGAGGGATGTGTCTGCGATTCCTCAAATTTTCTTGTGGTCTCGGTCGTGGGACCGCCGTGACGGGTAAACCGGTTGGCCTTCTGTGTATGATGGTTGAGATAATACATGTGTCGCTGCGATGACTCGCGCGGTATCACCAGAGCCGGATTCACTTCTTTAAGTCCTTCGCAGAATGAATTCATGGAATGGGCGCAACGCATCACTACCGTGGAGCGGGCGAAAATATCGGCCGTGTCGGGAAACACGGTGGGATAATTCGTGATCATGCGTCGCGCGATTCCGCGATGCTGGCGGTGACCGAGCGGTGTAAGCTCTCCGCCACGACCCTCCGCCTCAAGCCACACGCTGTCGAGCCGCTCGGCCATGCTGAGCCCGAGCGGAGTGAGCGCTCCGGCCTTGCGGGCATGATGCAGGCGGTCGCGCAGCCGTCGGTAATCATTGTCGCTGATCAGGTATCTTGATCCGTGACGTCCGTAATGCGATATATAGAAAGGAGTGTAACCGTCGGGGGCATCGGTAGTGGGTCTTCCCTCGTCACCTACGGGATAAGCATAATAAATACCTCCCGCCTTGCCGGGATTCTGCTTGATTTCATCCGATGAAGTTTGCGCATAAAGCACTGATACGGAAACAGCCGACATCAAAATACCGGTGAGTACACGGAGCTTATTCATATTTTACGGTAGTTAGCAATATTTTATTTATCTGTTACATTGGCAAAGATAAGAAAAAACTTCCTTTCGTAAAGAATAATTCGTAACTTTGGGGTCACAAATTACCACATAATGCGAATATTCAAGTCATTTACAGCAATTACACTCGCAGTTGCGTCACTCATGACTGCTCGCGCCGGAGATACTGTCAACTATCAGGCATCGCTCACTCTCGGAGCCGGTAGCGGAGAATTCTCCCCCTACTATATTTCGGCGCTGCGTGCAGGCCGATATTCGGGCCAATACAATTCATGGCTGTCGGCCGGCATATGGAAAGATATCGACAAGTCGGAGCGATTCAGCTACGGTTTCGGAGCAGAGCTGGCGGCCGGCTACGGCTCAGGTATAACCTACGACCGCTACGATGCCGCCACCGAATCGTGGTTCACACATAAGATCAATCCTTCGGCAGCCCGCATCCAGCAGCTTTACGGCGAAGTCAAGTACCGCAGCCTGTTTCTGTGGGCCGGAATGAGAGACGCCCGCAGCGCTTTGCTCGATCAGGAGCTTACGAGCGGCGACCTTGTGGAGAGCGGCAACGCCCGTGGCATCCCGCAGGTAAGAGCCGGATTCATCGATTTCCAGAATGTACCGTTCACCCGCGGCTGGCTTCAGATTCAAGGAGAAATCTCTTATGGCAAATACGTTGACAACGGCTGGATGAAAGATCAGTTCAACCGCTGGAATTCCCATCTGTCGACGGGTGAATACTATCACTACAAACGCCTTTATTTCCGCATCGCCGATCATAAGCCCTTCACCGTAACCCTCGGCATGCAGTCGGCGGCCGAATTCGGCGGCTATGTGGCATGGTATGAAAAAGGCGATAATTTCCGCAGCCAGAAGCGACCGTTGAAATTAAAAGACTTCATTTCAATGATCGTGCCTAACGAGGACGGCACCGACGGTTATTATGCCGGAAACCATCTTGGAACTTGGGATTTTCAGGCCCGCTACCGGTTCAGGAACAATGCTACGGCCAAGGCCTATTTCTCATGGCCTTGGGAGGATGGTTCGGGTATAGGCAAGCTCAACGGCTGGGACGGTCTGTGGGGCGTGGAATACAATTCGGGGAAGCGCGCCATTGTGACGGGTGCTGTGATAGAATACCTTGACCTCACGAATCTCAGCGGCCCTATTCATTTCGCTCCGGTTGACTACCCGGGCACTACGCTTCCGGGCGAGGCTACCGGTGCCGACGATTACTACAACAACACATCTTACGGTCCGTATACCAACTACGGTTTCACCATCGGCACGCCGGCGGTAAACGGTACACTCTACAACACCGACGGCTACCCCCAGATAGTCACAAACCGCATGCGCGGATTTCACGCGGCTGTCAAGGGATCGATTTTGCCATGTCTCGACTACCGCCTGAAAGTTGGTTACCGACAGGCATGGGGAAATGCCAAGCTCACTCTGCCTCAGCCACGACACCTCACTTCGGTGATGCTTGAAGCCACATGGCACATCGAGCGCGTGGCCGGTCTGTCGCTCGTGGCACAGGCCGAAATCGACCGCGGCAATCTACCTTGCAACGCCACCGGCGCCATGGTCACCGTGCGCTACGACGGCTCATTTAAAATCAAATGATCATGAAGTATCTTATCCGCTTTACCATTCTGCTCGCCCTGCTCCTCACCACGGGCGCGTGCACTCATAACGACGGCGATATAGGCCCGCTGTTCGGCTATTGGCGTCTTGATAAAATGACCGTAAATGACTCGCCCCGCAATCTGTATGACGACACCGGCGTGGAGCTTTACGCATTTGCCTTCCAGAGCAACGTCATGTATATCCAGACAATGCTTCCGCACCTTGATTACAACCGTGCTTTCGGCACATGGACTCTCGACGGCGACGTGATGACATGGCATTTCCGCTGGACCGACGACAATAAGTATGCCGATTACACTGACCCCGAAGCTTTGATGCTCGACCCGTCGGGTCTCACCACTCTGCATGTGACACGTCTCACATCGTCGCATCTCGACGTGGAATATACCGATACCGAAGGGAAAGTAATACGCTATTATCTTACAAAGACAAAATGACATCACAACTAAAAGGCAAAGTTCTCGTGACAGGAGCCGACGGATTTATCGGCTCTCATCTTGTAGAGCATCTTCTCGACCGCGGACTGGAAGTGAGAGCCCTGAGCCAATATAACTCATTCAACAACTGGGGATGGCTTGAAGGTATCGACTCACCCGGACTTGAAGTGATCACCGGCGATGTGCGCGACCCCAACATGTGTCGCGAGATCGTGAAAGGCTGCGACACTGTGTTTCACCTTGCCGCCCTCATCGCCATTCCTTACAGCTATACTGCTCCTGACAGCTATGTCGATACGAATATCAAAGGTACACTCAATATCTGTCAGGCAGCCCGCGACGCCGGCTGCCGCCGCGTGATAGTGACCTCGACGAGCGAGGTTTACGGTACGGCCCGATATGTACCAATCGACGAGAAGCACCCCAAGCAGCCTCAGTCGCCTTATTCAGCTACAAAAATAGGTGCCGACGCTATAGCGCTAAGTTTTCACAATGCCTTTGAACTTCCGGTAGTGGTGGCGCGTCCGTTCAACACCTACGGTCCGAGGCAGAGTGCCCGTGCCATAATCCCGACGATAATTTCGCAGATAGCTTCGGGAAAGGAGGTCATAAAAGTAGGTGACCTCACTCCTACCCGGGATTTCAATTTCGTAGCCGATACAGCCCGCGGATTCATAGCCCTTGCCGAGGCTCCCGGCATTGAAGGCAAGGAAATAAACATTGCCACCGGCACCGAGGTGAGCATGCGCGAAACTCTTGAGACGATAGCCCGGGTGATGGATCGAAAGGTGGATTTTGTCACCGACCCTGCGCGTCTGCGTCCGAGCGGGAGCGAGGTATTCAGGCTATGCGGTGACAATTCGCTCATCACCTCGCTTACTTCTTGGCGTCCTCAGGTTTCTCTTGAGGAAGGCCTTCGCATCACGGCCCAATGGTTCACCCGCCCTGAAAATCTTGCAAAATACAAGCCCGATATCTACAACCGATGAGCCGAAGTCTCAATATATTATTCCTCGGAGGCGCCAAGCGTGTGGCGGTGGGCAAAATGATTCTCGCCGCGGCAAGAAAGCGCGGTATCGATGCCCGCATCTTCGGATATGAGCTCGACGTGAGAGTTCCGCTGGCTGCCATCGGGACAATCATTCCGGGCAAGAAGTGGAACGACCCTGATTTCCCAATCCATCTGGAGGAAGTTGTTGATGAGCTTGGTATCACGATGCTGCTCCCGTTTGTCGACGGTGCCATCGCTCCCGCAGCCCGGTTTGCCGCTTCACATCCCGGAGTCTCATGCCCTGTAAGCAGCAGCGAAGTGGCCGAGTTTTTCTTCGACAAATGTATTTCGGCCGAAATATTCGCAAAAGCGTCCCTGCCGATTCCCGAAACAGTGACCGACCTTGACCGGGCGGTATTCCCTCTCATAGCAAAACCCCGCCGGGGATCGGCCTCAAAAGGTATAGAGATTTTGACCGACCGCGAGGCTCTCGACCGCATCAGGCCTGTTGCCGGAGAGTATCTTGTTCAGCGATATATTCCCGACGCTACGGAAATTACCGTTGACTGCTATGTGGCAGCCGACGGCCGCATTCTCACCGTGTCGCCCCGTATCAGGCTTGAGACAGCAGGAGGCGAAGCGGTGCGCACGGTTACGGTGGATTCACCCGAAGCCGTGACCTTGGCCGAGCGGACCATACAAGCAACCGGTCTGCGCGGTGCATGTACCATACAGTTGCTCCGCGACTCAGCCGGCAACCTAATGATAATGGAAATCAATCCACGTCCGGGAGGCGGAGTGGTGGCGTCGGTAAATGCCGGTGCCAACATACCCTCCCTGATCGTAGACGAATGGGCAGGATTACCCTTAGACCGCACGTTTCCACGCCCCGGCGTGCTTACGGTGCGTTACCTTGAAGATATAGCATTTTTACCCGATGGAACAAAAATCTGACCATATCATAATTATCGCCGAAGCAGGAGTAAATCACAACGCTTCGCTCGAACGCGCCCGGCAGATGGTGATCGAGGCCCGCAAAGCCGGCGCCGACTATGTGAAATTCCAGACCGCCGTACCCGAACTCGTCATTTCGTCGCTCGCCCCTAAAGCTGAGTACCAGAAAGAGACTACCGGCAGCGAGGAAAGCCAGCTCGACATGTGCCGTGCAATCCATCTTCCGCTTTCGGCATATACCGAACTTGCCGCCTTGTGCCGAGAGGAAGGTATAGGATTCATGAGCACTCCTTTTGACCTTGTAAGCATCGACACTCTTGCCGAAATCGGTCAGGACTACTGGAAAATACCCTCGGGTGAAATCACCAATCTCCCCTATCTGCGCAAGATAGCTTCAAAGGGTGGTAAGGTGATAATGTCGACCGGCATGTCTACTCTCGACGAAGTGGAGCAGGCTGTGAAAGCACTTGAAACCGGAGGCATCCCCCGCCGTGACATAACACTTCTGCACTGCACCACCCAATACCCTACTCCCATGACGGATGTGAACCTGCGTGCGATGCATGCGCTTGAAAGTCTCGGATGCGGCGCGGTGGGCTACAGCGACCATACTCTCGGCATTGAGATTCCTGTTGCCGCGGCTGCCATGGGTGCGCGCGTAATAGAAAAGCATTTCACGCTTGACCGCAATTTGCCCGGCCCTGACCATAGGGCTTCGCTTACTCCGGCCGATCTTGCCGATATGGTCAAGGCTGTAAGAAATGTGGAGACCGCTCTGGGCGACGGTATTAAGACCGTAGCCGAGGCCGAACGCCCCAACATAGAGGTAGCCCGCAAAAGTATCGTGGCGGCACGCGACATCAAGGCCGGCGAGTTACTGACTGAAGAAAACATCACCGTAAAGCGTCCCGGCAACGGTCTGTCACCAATGATATGGGACTCGGTGATAGGGACACACGCTGTAAAGGACTTCCCCTACGACTCTCTCATCGAAATCTGATATGCCTCAGAAAACATCTCTACGACAGGACCTCACCCAACGGCTGCACCAGACTCTCTCGCCGGCGCAGCTGAAATTCGTGCGTCTGCTGGAGATGAATCAGCCCGAGGTTGAGGAAGAGGTGCGTCATGAGCTTGAGGAAAATCCTGCCCTCGCCACCGCCGAGACCGACGGCGACCATAATTCAACTGATGATTTCAACGAGACGGCCGAGCAGATTCAGCTGGCCGATTACAGCGACGATGATGAGATACCTCACTCCGGTGCCGGGGCGGGACGTCATCATGACGCATTTGACTGGGCGGAGGCTTCGGCTCAATCATCGCCCATGTCTCTTATGGAATATCTCACGGCGCAGGTCAACGAACTTCATCGCGATCCCGCCGTGGCAGCTACCGCCGAATACATAATAGGCTATCTCGATTCCAACGGTTATCTGTCGCGCTCTCTGCAAAGCATAGCCGACGACGTGGTTTTCACTACCGGAGCCGATATTCCTATGGAAACGTGGCAGAAAGGACTCGATACAGTGAGGTCGCTTGATCCTGCGGGTGTGGGGGCGCGTGATCTCCGCGATTGCCTGCTCATCCAGTTGCGACGCATGCCCGAGGATACCGACGGCAACGTGGCTCTCGCAAGGGAAATCGTGGCGCACTACTTCGATATATTCTCTCTCAAGCACTTTTCCCGCCTCGAATCGGCTCTCGGAGTCAACTCCGACAAGCTGCGTGAGGCTGTCGAGGTAATTCGATCGCTCAACCCCAAACCGGCTGCCGATATAGGTGAAGATCCCATGCTTGACCGCACGCGCCACATTGTTGCCGATTTCATCGTTGAACATGCCGACGATGCTACGGTGACTGTCACCCTGCCTAATTCCATACCAGAGCTTGAGATCGAACGCAGTTTCCGCGAAGAGCCGGCCGATGCCGCCGCACGTTCCTTCATAGCCCGACGTCGTGAACAGGCCGGTGATTTCATCGATATGCTGAGACTGCGCAACGAGACCCTGTTCAATGTGATGAGCGCCATAGTCACAATACAGCACGACTTTTTCCTGTCGGGTGACGAGAGCGACCTGCGCCCGATGGTTCTGAAGGACGTGGCCGCCCTTACAGGCTATGACATTTCGGTGATTTCACGCGCGACGGCCGGGAAATATGTGGCTACGCCCTCAGGCACTTATCCGCTGAAATTCTTCTTCAACGAAGGTGTTGCCGGAAGTTCCGACGATGACGGAGGCCACTCGACCCACGCCATACTCGCGGCTATAAAATCGGCGATTGATAACGAAGACCACAATTCTCCTTTAAGCGACGACGCGATAAAAGAGATTCTCGCCTCGGAAGGCATAGACATAGCACGCCGCACGGTGGCGAAATACCGCGAGCGGCTCGGCATTCCTGTAGCCCGTCTCAGAAAGGATATCCGATAGCAAGGTGAAATGCTAGCGAGCGGCCAAACGACGTCATGTTGTAATAGCCGCGCTTGCCGGTATCGTAGGGTGCGTGAATACCTATACCGAGGTCACCGCGTATCACAAGCATCGATATATCGAAGCGTAGTCCTACTCCCGTACCTGTCGCTATATCGTTCCAGAACGTCTTGCCGCGCAGTGTTCCGCCGGGACGCTGAGGATCATTCTCGAGAAGCCACACATTGCCCGCATCAAGAAATACAGCACCGTGGAGCGGTCCGAGTATGGGGAAACGATACTCTACGTTGGCTTCGAGCTTGAATGTACCGGTCTGGTCAAAATAGCCGTCGACCTGATCGCGGGGCACGCGATATGAACCCGGGCCGATGGATCGCACGGTAAACGCGCGTATCGAGTTGGCGCCGCCTACGTAAAACTGTTCGCTGTAAGGCACCTGAGCCGAGTTTCCGTAGGCATGGGCCGCACCGATGGCAAAACGCGACACTATCCAGTGGCTCGGATACATCTGACGTCCGTAAACGATCTGCGCCTGCCCCTTTACAAACTGCGAGAAAGGCGTGTGGAAAAGTGTTTTTTCCTTGTCGCGGTTGCCGCAAAGTTCATAAAGCGCCCAGAATATGTTGCCCGCCTCGGTGAGTGAGAATGATACATTGATGGTATTATTGCGGTTCATGGCGCGGTCATACACGAAATTGTAGTTCATCTGCGGGATAAACTGATCGCGGAAGCTGAGCGCTATGGCGCGATTGGCTTCCATGATTGCGTCAAATTCGGGCGTGGTGGTGATGAGCTTTGTATATGTGACCTTAAGCGGAGTGTAAGATGTGGTTATGTACTTCGACGGTTGCCAGTCATAGGAAAGCGAGGTGTTAAACTGGGCCATCTTGAAATAATGTGGGCGGTTGAGCAGGTCGGCACCAAGGCTTATCTTGGTCCAGTTGACCGTGCGGCGCCGACGGTGTATGAACGTGGGCGCGAGCAATCGTGGGAACGCCAGCGACGACTGCACGCCTACCTCATAAGAATTGAACACCGACGAGCTGTTGTGACCCGTCTGCCACTCATAAGAGCCTGTGAGCGATACATTGAATTGCTCGCCTCCGCCGAAAAGATTGTGGTTAGTGAGCCCGAGTGTGACACCCGGTCCCAGATAACTGTTGGATTTCGACGATACGTTGGCTTCCACCGATGCTTCAAGCGGTTTGTCGAGAGTGCAACTCAGCACCACATTGAGAATGCGGTTGGCCGACGATGTGGTATCAGGGTGCACCTGCATGTCGATTGAATTGAATATGCCCAGACGGGCGAGATTAGACTGAGTGCGCTCCATCTGGTTCACACGGAAAACCTTGCCGGTACGGAATGCAATGCACGAAGGGATAAGATTGTCACGCAGATGAATGGGCATCATCTTTATCACGTCGCCTTTGGCGGTATGAATGGTATCAGGCGTGCCCCCGCCCTGATTGCGGTAGATGAGAGTCGTGACGGTGCCGGTTGAGAACTTGTCGAGCGCCCACGACGGTACATTGTCGGGGATGACCAGCTTCAGCGCTATCGAGCCGGGATTTATGGTTGAATCGGCAAGATAGTCTATGTACTCAGGGCGGAAATAATAGTAGCCTTGATTTCGGAGGTCGTTGGTGATACGTGTACGGGCGGCACTCAGCGAGTCGGTCGAAAAGCGGCTGCCGATCTTCAGGTATCGGTTCGCCCGGGCAAGCGAGTCGATCATGCGGTTGATAGGCGTGGTCTCGGGCAGCAGTATTATCGAGTCGAGATTGTAGGCCGGCCCGGCATCCACATTATATATTATCGAAGCCTTGCGCTTGTTTTTCTTCTGCGCGAGTTCATAAGAAGCCGTTCCGCGGAAGAAACCGTTGTTGTCGAGAATCTGATTTATCATCTCCACCCTCACTTCGGGGCGCACGTCGCTTACAAGTATCGGCTCGGTGGCAAGCCACTCATAGATCTTGTGTTTCAGGCCACTCGGCGGATTGGGCCAGTTGTTATACACCCATAGTCCGAGCGGAAACGGTATGCGGTAGGATGCCGAGCCGAGAAGGGGATTATTGGGTTTCACAGCCACGGCTTCACGTATCTCACTTCTTAATTCAGCAGGGACCTTGGCCAGCGTATCGTTGAAGTTTACCGCCTTAAGACCGGTATATAGAATCTCACCTTCGGGCAATCGCTTGGTGGTGGAGCAGGAGGCGAGCATAAGCATCGTCATCGCTGCGAAAATGAATATATGAAGTTTTGTCAGTTTCATTTATCGGTTTCTGAGGTGGTGGAAGTGGCGGGAACAGATGTCTTTTTACCGCGCCCGAATAGATCGCGCAGAGAGTTGAGACGGCGCTTGAACACAAAACCTACGCCGGTCTGGGTGATTTCACCCTCGAGAATACTTTCATAGCCGGTGTGACGGAAGATGCGCACATACATCGAGCCGGAGCGGTTGAGCAGATACTCTATCGAAATATCGTTGATAAGATTCTGCGACAGGTTCTGGTCAGCGTTGGCATCGGTGGAGTAATTGCCGCCCACGATAATCTTTACCCTGTCGTTGAAGAGTGATTTCGACACGCGGTAACTGTAGCTTGTGGCGGTAGATGTATTACCGGCTACAGTCTTGTCATACTGGTCGACGCCAAACGATATGTCGACGCCCTTGATGTTATTGGCCGCCCAGCTGTTGAGCTTCGATGTGAGGAACGAATACAACGCATTGCCCGAGAGATTGGCCGTGGCCTGTGTACCCGCGCCGGTATACATATTGGTGATGAGAAGGTTCATGGCCGCATTGGCACGCTGCTCGGGTGTCATGCCGGCAAGTTCGTTTTCGACGGTAAGGTCATCGTCGGTCGACATGTCAAACGCCACATTGAGATTCTCGAGCGTACCGGTGGCCGAGAGTTCCACATCGAAGTTTACGAGGCGTGAATTCTGTCCATCCTGAGTCACATTGGCTTTCACACGGTCAACGGCCCTGATATTGACAGTGGGATTCATCATGTTTCCTCCAAACGATACATAGGATCCTTCCTTGAAGTTAAACAGTTTCTCGCCCAACACCGGAGGCACGCTGTAGCGCACATATCCACCGTTGACGGCAAGACGTCCGGTAAGACTCTCGCCATTGAGCGGCGACATGGTGAAGTCAAGTTCACCCTGAGGCTCGAGCTGCACGCGGTTGGAGCCGTCGGTGGCGAGGTCAACGGCAAGCACAGAGCCTTCCATCACGCGCAGCATTGCGGTGAGGCTCATCATCATGCCTGTGTTGACGAGCGAGTCGGATTTGGCCACCTGCGTAGTGTCGTCAAACTGCACGAACTTCACCAGCTCTCCGCTGCTCTTCGAGGATATCGCCGAAGTGGCTTCGGGCATGATATAGGTGACATTCGTGCCGGGGAGCACACTCATGTCGGCATCGACACGCAGAAATGACATGTTGCCCTTTACGGTGGCGTCGAGCGACACGAAAGCCTTACCGTAGACATCAGCACCGCGCGGACGCGATGAGTTGACAATCTGCATGTCGTTGGCGTTAAGCGACAGGTCGATTCCTATGTCGGAAAGATGGCGCACATCCACGATACCGTTGACACGCAAGGGATTCTTGTTGCACGCTTTTATCGAGAAATCGTTGAATTTCACAATATTGCTGTCGACCGGAATGGGTACGGTCGAGAAATCGAATGTAGTTCCGAGCATTCCCACCTTCACGGCCGTGGAATCGAAGTCGATAAAGCCGTTGAATACCGGATTGGCGATGTCGCCGGTTATTTTCATGTTTCCGTTGAGCGTGCCGGCCAGCCGGGCCATGTCCTTGGGAAGGAACGGATTGAGCACCTTCAGCGGGAATTTTATCATCGAGAAGTCGAGCAGGAACGGACTGCCGGCTGTAGAGTCATTGATCGCTCCGCGGGCCGTGATAGTCTTGATGGAGTCTACCATGAGTGCTATATCGGCGTTGACCTTGCCTCCTGCCGTATTTGACAGATTCACATCGAGATCAAATGAACCTACACGGTCACGGCCGTAGTAGAGGTCAGTCAGGCCCACCATGCCGTTACCTGTCAGCTCGCTACGGTTCCAGTTGAACCGGAGATCGGCCGATACGTCACCCTTCACAGGCGGGGCAAAAGGATTGATCGCCAGCCAGTCCTGAAGATGTATGTTGGCCAGCTGAAGCACTACATCATCGTAGGCCGTAGTGTCTGTTCCCTGATGCTTGTCGGTGAAGAGATGCAGATAACTGTTGTCATATTCGAGCGATATGTTGGCGTTGACGCGCATATCGGCGAAGTCATACGTTACGAAGTTATCCTTGTTGATGGTCCATTTCTTGTAGGAAATCGTCGGTTTGTAAGGTACGAATCTTGCCGTGACGGTGCTGTCGTCAAATACGGTGTTGACACCGATTACAAACCCGTTTTCATTCTTGATGTTCTGCTGACGGAGGAATGCCGAGAAGCGGTTGGAAGCGACGAAACCGGTCAGGTTAACCTTTGCGAAAGCATCCATCGTGCCGGGTCGGTTATTGACCGAGAGATTGTAGGTAAGGAATCGGTCGTGTTGCGAAGCATCGATATTTACAGTGTCGAGTTTTATGGATGAAGTCGCGAGTTTCAGCACGTTGGCCGAGAATCGCAGAAGCGAGTCATTGTGGAAACCGGCTGTGAAGTTGCGGAATGTAATGTCGGAATTATTTTTCAGGAATTGTGCCGCCACGTTGTTGTTACCCATCGTGAGAAGCATATCCATAGTGGGCAGCGCCGCCGAGACGGTATCCACTTCAAACCGTTTGTGAGATATCTGCTCCGTTATCACAGTCGATGCCGAAGAAATCTGACTGAGGAAATCGGTGAGCGATGCCTGCGAGTAAAGAAGCAGGCTCAGGTCGCCGTTATTGAGTTTCGCTTCAAGAAGCGAGTCCTGCGACAGCAGATCCACGCCTATTTTCGGAGTGGTGATGTCGATATCGGGGATGCTCCACACGAGGTTGGTCACATCGGCCCGTGCGTCGATATTACCGCTGTTTATGCCATACATACCTTTGGAGGTGAGTACCAATGAACCCTCGTTACGGTCAGCCACAAGATTGAGCTGCCTGAGGTTGACATTCCGCACGTCAGCGTCGAGGTCGTAGCGAAGCGTATCGCCTGATATATTGGCCGAAAGGAGTGCATCCAACTCCGCTCCGGGATTGTTACTCAATATGCGCGCCCTGCCGTTTCCGTCGAGCAATGAAGCTTCAAGATGTATGTCGCGTAACGGATTTCCGAGATACTCGAGGTAGTGCATGTCGACAGTAGCGTCAAGCGTGGTCTTTGGAGAAAAGAAATTCAGTCCGCGACCCGAAGCCGTAACCGTGGCATCGACTTTATTGAGACCCAGCGAAGGCATGAATGCCGCCACCGGGAATGAATCTATTTTCATATCGGCTGAATAACTTTCGGCAAGCTCTGTCCACCGGCCTTTCAGTCCTATCCTTCCGCTTCCGGTAGCGAGAGTTACATTGCCGCTTACGCGTCCCGGATTATAATCGACATTGCCCCGCAGACGCATGGCAGGTATATGAATGGCTGTATCGAGGGCAAGAGCCTTGGAAAAGCGCGGGGTCAGACGTCCCGTGGAGCCTGAAAGGGTGATGCGTCCACCGAGTTTGTCAAAGTTCATGGGATTCATCACGCTGCCGTCGGCTTTCATAGTCAGCACTCCCGGCATATCCACCTGCAGGCGGTTTACGTCAAGTCGACCCGAAGTACCGTCGACATCCACGTTCAGTGTGGTCAGATTCATTTTCGACAGGAGCGGGGTCATGGCCGGCATCACTGCGCCCGCGTCGGCAGGACTTACCACGCCCGAAGCACGGAGCATAAGAGGTATATCTGGGTCAGAGGCAAGATCGCCCATACCCATCTCCGCGTCAAGTTTGAGCGACGACCGCTGAGTCTCGATAGAGAAAGCACGTGCGCGCATGGCCGCGCTGTCCATCTCGAAAGTACCTGAGGCAAGCAACGACAGTCCGCAACGCTCCGTTGCCGCCAGACGCCGCAACGGTACGGTTATAGCCGTGCCGCGGTTATAAAACGAGTCAATCTCTATTGTTATGTCGCTCACGTCGATATAGTTCATGTCGAGCCCGGGGAGTGGAACGGCATCCTTAAGAGCATATACAGCCCGGCGACCGGTAAGCGAGAGCTTGTCAGCCGCGATGGTCCAAGGCTCTGAAGCCGCTTCTATCGTTACGGTATCAGGCTGAACTGGAGCAGTGACATCCGGCGATGGAGCCGGATAAATATATGCGGCCGACACGCTGTCGATAGCCAGCGACTTGCCGTGGATGCGGTGAGAGCCCATATCTATCACGGCATCGGCAAGCGAGGCAGCTGTGAGCTTGCACCCGAGTGAGTCAATGGCTGGAAGCATCTCCATGCGGTAAGTGAGCTCGGCGATATCGAGTCTGCCGGCATTGATGAGCCACGGTGTGGAGGCTGCCGTGTCAGGTTTCGCCACCGTAGTGTCAGGGAGAAGGCGCATATATACGTCGGGACGGGTCACGACACCACGGGTCACGGCTATCGAGCTGCCTTTCAGATCCACGTCCACACCGTCTATGGCTATCGTATCGATCCGGGCGCGAAGCATCATTACCGAGTCGCGGTTGCCAAGCCCGAAAAAGGCCGAAGTCACCATCGCCTCATCGACATCCACTTTCCCTTTAAGCAGCGGCATAAGCTTCACATTTACGTCGAGCGACCCGGCTTGAAGCAGAGTGTCGCCCGATGCCTGTATTATTTCCACATCGGCCGCACTGAGGCGAAGAGGAAACTTGAGGCGAAGATAGCCTATATCCACTTTCATTCCTGTGGACTCCTCCACCTTGCTCACAGCAATGCGTCGCGCAAAATCCTGCACCCATGGCACATAAAGCAGCACCGATACGAGCAGAACCAGCCCTATCACTCCGGCCACGATCCACGCCGCGATCTTAAAAATGAGTTTTATAATGTGACGATTCAATTTTTTTAGGAAGTTTTTACATTCTATTACAAATTTAACTTCAAAAC
>JAIDUB010000034.1 GCA_029060405.1 Duncaniella sp.
TCTCTTTGATATTTAAAAATAGATATGATGCTGTAAATAAGAATTATAAATGTTAAATTTTTCTTGGGACAGCACTGCTCCCGAGTGAGCGTCCCTACAGGCTTAGAATCATCGGTTTACGCTATGGCACTTTGTTGCACGATAAAGGTATAAAACCTATCATTCCTCCTATTTGTTATCTTACAAAAAAATCCTGTCAGAACTATGAATAAGAAAATATATCTTGCGGGAGGATGCTTCTGGGGCACAGAGCATCTCTTTTCACTCGTCGACGGCGTGATTTCCACCACCGTGGGCTACGCCGACAGCCGTATCGCCGACCCTACGTATGAAATGGTGTGCACAGGCCGCACAGGAGCTGCCGAGACCGTAGAAGTCACCTATGATGACCACGCCGTAGGACTATCAGAGCTGCTTGCCATCTATTTCCGAAGCATCGATCCGCTCTCGCTCAACCGTCAGGGCAACGACATCGGCACCCAATACCGCACCGGCATCTATTACACCGATCCCGCCGATCTCCCCGTGATAGAGGCCGTCGTTGCCACCGTGCAGCGCCGCCATCCCGGTCGGCCGCTTGCCGTGGAGGTGAAACCTCTTGAAAACTTCTATCCCGCCGAGCTGTATCATCAGCAATATCTCGACAAGAACCCCGGCGGATACTGCCACGTCGACCCTGCACTTTTCGAGGAAGTGCGATCGCGCACTCCACGACGCAACGATAAGGAGGAACTGCGCTCACGCCTCACGCCTCTGCAGTGGGAGGTGACCCAGAACGGCGCCACCGAGCGCCCCTATATCAACGAATACGACCACGAATTTCGCCCCGGCATTTACGTCGATATCACCGACGGCACTCCGCTATTCGTCTCGTCGCGCAAATACGACTCAGGCTGCGGCTGGCCTGCCTTCACGCGCCCTATCGATCCCTCGCTCGTGACTGAGCATGCTGACAACTCCTATGGCCGCCATCGCACCGAAGTGCGCTCCGCCTCATCGGGCGCCCACCTCGGCCACGTGTTCCCCGACGGCCCCGCCTCCGACGGCGGACTGCGCTACTGCATCAATTCGGCCTCCCTCCGCTTTATCCCCGCCTCCGAAATGCCCTCAGCCGGCTACGCCGCCTACCTCTCCCTCCTCGACGATTGACCCCGCAAGGTCTCGGTCATGAATTTTGTAGTGTGATTGATAATCGCTATATTTGCGATATGAAACTCATAGAGTTATATATTGATAAGATTATAGCCTTGTGCAAGAAGTATAAGGTTGCCAAGTTGTGGGTTTTCGGTTCTATTCTCACTCCCCGCTTCAATGAAGAAAGTGACGTGGATTTATCGGTAAATTTTGATGCCGAAACCATCGCTGCCGAAAATCTTGATTGGGCAGATATTTTCTTTGATTTCATGCATGAACTTGAAGATCTTTTTGGTCGCCGTGTCGATCTTGTATGCGACGATGCCGTAAAGAATCAAATTTTCAGACAAGAGCTTGACAGAACAAAGCAGTTGATATATGGATGAGCGTGTTCGAAAATATCTTTGTGATATGATTGACTCCATCAATGAGATAGAGGTGGCGTCTGAACGGTTTGGCAAGTCATATTCAATTTTTGATAACGACGTAGTATATAGAAAGTTTGTGGAAAGGAATATCGAGATAATTGGTGAAGCCATGAATCGTATTCTCAAGATTGACCCGACAATTTCTATTACTTCCTCACGTAAGATAGTAGATACGCGCAATTATGTCATTCATGCCTACGACTCATTGAAATCGGATATATTGTGGGCGATTGTTATAAATCATTTACCACGACTCAAAGAAGAAATTATCAGTATTATTAATGCCTGAATCACCTAATGCAGAGATAAAAAATCGGGAGGGAATTTCAGGAAAATCGGGCTTCCCGCTTCATCAATCAATCACCGCTTGGACTTCCTTGAAGGCGTAGGTGTGGCGGTGGGAGGTTGATTCGTCGATGAGGGTGATGTGGCCGGTGGGGGCGACGTCGGCTATCGCGGCGCTTAAGCGGCGGCCGGTAGCAGTGTCGATATAGGGATGGAAGCCGTCACGGCGCCATAGCATCGAGATGTATTGCTCGTGGAGCTGCTGCAGGCGCGAAGGCGTGTCGTAGAGATCGGCGAGGGAGAGTATTTCGCGGGCTATCAGGTCGGCCACGGTGGGAATGTGTTGCTCGATGCCTGTGAGCTGCAGCAGCGATACGGGATTGGGGGCGTCGCTTTCAAAGCGCGGTTGATTGATATTCACGCCTATTCCGGCAATGGATTTCATGATGCGGTTGCCGGCGAGGGTGTTTTCTATCAGTATGCCGGCTATCTTCCGGTCGCCGGCATAGATGTCGTTGGGCCACTTCACGGTGATGCGGTCGGCAGGGCGGGCGAGCAGCGATAAGATATTTGCCACGCCGAGCGCCACTATCTCCGACACGGCAAACTGTCCCGCGGCGGTGATGGAGCGCGGTTCGAGGAGCATAGACATGGTTACGTTGAGTCCCGGCGACGCTTCCCACGAGTTGCCGCGCTGTCCGCGCCCAGCGGTCTGGCAATCGGTTATCACCACGGTCCCGTGCCGTGCATCGGGCATTGATGCAAGGGCGGTGTTGGTCGACGTGGTTTCGTCGAGCCATATCATGCGCGGGGCGTCAGAAGCAAATCTGTCGGCTATCATCGTCGAGTACGTTGATGTGGACGTGAACGGTATCCTCCGGCAGGAATTCCTCTATATTCTCGGGCCACTCCATAAGGCATGGTGCGCCTGAGTAGAAGTAGTCGTCGAGGCCCAGATCGAGAGCCTGCTCGGGAGAGTCAATGCGGTAGAGGTCGAAATGATACACGGGAGTGCCCGACGCTGTAGGGTACTCGTTGATGATTGCAAACGTGGGCGAGGCGGTATCGTCGGGATGCGCGCCGAGCGCGGCGCTGACGGCGTTGATAAATGTGGTCTTTCCGGCGCCCATCTGACCGTGAAACGCGAATATGGTGCGTCCGGCCATAGCGCCGACAAACTGCCGTGCCGCTTCGGGCAGATCGGCAAGGGAGCGAAGGGTGATACAGGTCATTTCTTTGGGGTCAGTGATATGAACGGTATGAGCATTTCTTCCATCGAGATGCCTCCGTGCTGGAAGGTGCCTTCGTAGTATTGCACGTAATAGTTATAGTTGTTGGGGTAGGCGAAAAAGTCGCGGTTGAGGGCAAATATGTAGCTCGACGATATGTTGGGAGATGGGAGTCCGAACCGCTCGGGTTGCTTTATCTCATATACCTGACGGGCATTGTAGTTGAGATTCTTGCCCACCTTGTAGCGCAGGGCGGTATTGGTGTTTTTGTCGCCCACCACTTTCACGGGATTGTCCACGCGTATGGTGCCGTGGTCAGTTGTAAGCATCAGCCGGTAGCCCTTTTCGGCTATGCGGCGGAATATCTCTATGGCCGGTGAGTGGCGGAACCACGACTCGGTTATGGAGCGGTAGGCGGCGTTGTTGGCCGCCAGCTCGCGTATCATCTTCGACTCGGTGCGGGCATGCGAAAGCATGTCGATAAAGTTGAGCACTATGACATTGAGCTGATTGGTCTCCAGATTGGAGAATTCGCGCAGCAGGCGCTCGGCTCCCGTGGAGTCGTTGATCTTGTTGTAGGAAAACTTTACGCGACGGCGGAAACGCTCTATCTGGGTGGCTATGAGGGGTGATTCGTTGAGATTCTTGCCCTCGGGCGAATCCTCGTCGACCCACAGTTCGGGAAACATCTTCTCGATATCGAGCGGCATCAGGCCTGAGAATATGGCGTTGCGCGCATACTGGGTTGCCGTGGGGAGTATCGAGCAGTAAAGACTCTCGTCGATGTTGAATATATCGGCAAGCAGCGGCTTGATGGTGAGCCACTGGTCGAGGCGGAAATTGTCGATAAGCACGAAAAATACCTTTTCGCCCGCGTCGAGAGCCGGGAACAGGCGGGTACGGAACAGGTCGGGACTCATCTCGGGACGGTCATTGTCGGTCGACATGGAGTCGCGCATCCACAGCTCGTAGTTGCGGCGGATGAATTTACAGTATTCGCTGTTGGCCTCGTTGCGCTGCATCAGCAGCAGCTCGTCCATGTTGGTCTCGGTGGCGGCGAGTTCCAGTTCCCAGTAAGTGAGGGTGCGGTAGAGCTGCATCCAGTCAGTGATGGTGGATGCCTGATTGATGAGCGACGAAATGTTGGAGAACTCGCGGCGGTAGTTGTCCGACGCTTTCTGCGACACGAGTTCCTCGGAGTGCAGGTTTTTCTTTATCGAGAGCAGAATCTGATTGGGATTTACAGGCTTTATGAGATAATCGGCAATCTTGTTGCCCACGGCCTGATCCATAATGTTTTCTTCCTCGCTCTTGGTAATCATTATCACCGGAGTCTGCGGGGCAATGAGCTTTATGCGCTGCAGTGTTTCCAGTCCGGTAAGGCCGGGCATGTTCTCGTCGAGAATTATGAGATCGGGCGCGAGTGATTCGGTCAGTTCGAGCGCGTCGCGGCCGTTGTTGACGGTCTCTACGTCATAACCCTTGCTGCGGAGAAATAGTATGTGGGGCTTCAGGAGGTCAATCTCATCATCGGCCCATAGTATCTTGGGATTCATCGTTAAGGTGAAGTTTTTTTAATCATCTTCATCGCCCTCGCTTCCTATCAGGTAGCCGGGCAGTTCGGGAGTGGTGGGAACGGGAGTGGTGGGGACGGGAGTGCTGACCGCGGGAGCGGCGGGAGTAGCGGGAGGCTCAGTCGCGGTCACGGGTTCCTCTTTCGTTTCCGGCTCAGGCACGGTCACGGGCACCTCTTTCGCTTCAGGCTCAGGCACGGGCACGATAGCGGGTTCTTCCTCTGCTTCAGGCATGTCAATGAGCATGTCCTCTGTTTCTATTTCATCGGCCGAGGGATAGGCGGCTTCGATTTCAGGATACATTTCTTCGGCCGACGGGTATTCATCGGGCGGCAGTACCGATTCATGGGTGTTGCGAACTGTTTCCTCGCCTATGAAATTGAAATAGTCGTCAAATGATCCGGCGCCCGACAGCAGCAGGTCGAAGTTTTCCTGACTGATAGGTACGGGGCGCACGTCGGCCGGTAGATCCATGCCCGACGGCCCTTCAAACAGCGACCGGTAATAGTTGAGTTCCCGCTCGTTTTCAAAGCCCTTGATTACGAGCAGACCGAGACGCCCGAAGTTCATCAGCTCAAGGTCAAAGTCACGCACCATGAAGGTGTTGAAGTTATGGCGTGCCACCTCGTAGAGAAGCGTGTTGGGCGAAATGGAGTCGGTGGGGAACAGCAGCACGAGCAGCTGAGGCGAGTCAGGGGCAAGCTTGAATTCAAGATCTCCGGCTTCGGCTGAGAGTGCGGTGGAATCGTTGCTCAGGCGTATATCCCACAGCATCGAGCGGCGGTTGCCCGACGTGGTGCGCAGTTCGCGGCCTGAACGCAGTCCTTTGAGCCATGCACCTGCCACAGGAGTGAGGTCGGTATCGGGATAACGCTCGAGAAGCGATGTGATTGTGGCTGAGAAATCATCGTGGCGCCGCTCGGTGACATAGGCCAGCGCATGCAGGAACATGAATTTCGGCATCAGCGGACTGAGCGGGAAATCCTCGCTCATGCGCTCATAGGCGCGGTGCACAGCGCCGTTGTTGTCGGCAAGATAATCGGCATAAGCCTGATCGTAGAGCTGCGCCTGAACTATATCCATGCGTCGGATATTGTCGAAATAGTTGGGGTCGGCGAGAGCGACGGCATATTTCGACTCCGGGAACTCGTCGATGAGCAGGCGGCGATATTTCTCGGCTTCGGCGGTGTTGCCGCGGCGCATGTTCATCAGGTAAAGGTTGTAGTATACCTCGAGACGGTAAATATTATCGGGGTAACGACCCATGAGCTTGCCGAACTCGCCTGTGGCGGCGTCGAAGTCCTCAAGCTTGTCTTTCA
Source organism: Duncaniella sp. (assembly GCA_029060405.1). Classification (GTDB taxonomy): domain Bacteria; phylum Bacteroidota; class Bacteroidia; order Bacteroidales; family Muribaculaceae; genus Duncaniella. Next base: position 5,970 of record JAIDUB010000034.1, read on the forward strand.
GGATGATACCCATGTTGTAGAGCCCTTCCTGAATCACATCGTTGGCCACGGCGCGGTCAGCGTCGGTGGCGGGAATCTGTTTCAGGTAATATTCCGGAAAATGCGGGTCGCTTTCGCGACGGGCGGCCTCGGCCTTTTCATCATCGTTGCGCTCGTCGGGCTCCTCGTCGGCCCCGCTCTCGCCATCCTCGTCGTCGGGAAACTCGTCGAGCGAAAATGACGACTTGTCGCGGCGGCGCCAGTTGTCCTCGAGTTTGCGGCTGCCCCAGCGCTTCTGGAACTCGGTGCGGCCGGCGTTGCGGGTGGCGGTATTGTAGAAATACCACGACTTGTCAGTATTGAGCGTGAACGACGACGGGGCATTGTTGCCCTGCAGCGTGTTGCCGTTGGCAGCCTGCTGCGCCATGTATTCCTCGCGGCGCGCCTCGTCTTCCATCTCTTTTTCTTTCTTTTTCAGCTCGTCGATGATGCGGTTGACCACCTTAAGCTGTTCGTCGGGCGACATGGCCGACAGGCGCAGCAGCGAGTCGTTCAGCTCCACGTTCTGCGAATATATGGCAAGTTCGTCGAGCACGTCGCTGCGGCGGCGCAGTGTCTTGTAATCGGGAAAAGTCTCGGGCAGGAGCGGCACGGCTTCCGACAGGCACGGCTGCGCGAGATCATAGCGGCCGCGGTCGTAGTAAAGATTGCCGAGCTTCACTTGAGCCATGGCCTTGTCGATGCCGTTGCGTGTCGATTTGGCGGCTGCAAGCTCGTAGTTGGATATCGCCTGAGTCGTGTCGCCGCGCGACAGGTAAAGATTTCCTATCGCATAATATATCTGGTCGAGATACTCCTTGTTGCGGTCATAGCGGGTCATGCGGCGCAGGGCTTTCACTTCGGGCGTGATGTCGTCGCCCTGATATACCTCGCTCTGCTTTATGCGGGCATTGAACTTTGTGCGGTAGCCGGCCGCCGAGCTTGAACCGGCTTTGTCAAATGCCTTGTAGGCTTCGCCTGGCTGTCCGGTCTCCTCGTAGAGCTGTCCGAGCAGAAAGTAAAGGCGCGTTTTCTGGCTGCCCGACGCGTAGCGAACTGCTTCCTTGAGATACGGAATCGCCTTTTCAGGCGCGCGGGAGCGTATGTAATAATCGGCGAAAGTGATATTGTAGAGATTCTTGAGTTTCGACGAAGTGAGGTCGTCGGGTTTCACGCGGGTGAGAATGGTCTCGGCCTCAAACAGCCAGTCGAGCGCGCAGTAGCTGCGTGCCTGCCATAGCTGAGCCTCGGTGACGGTGGCGGGCAGCCACTTGAAGTGCTTGGTTATGTAGTAGAATGTCGATGCCGCTCCAAGGAAATCTCCGTCGAGAAATTGGCTTCGGCCCATCATGAGCCACGCATTGTGGAGGAAAGGATTATACTCGTCGCGTTTCAGCCACTCCTTGTAGGCGGGATCGTTGCCCTTTCCGGCCTTGCGGGCGGGACGCTTCTTGATGCTGCGCAGCTGTATCGCTTTCTGAGCCTTCTCTATCGAGCGCTTGAAGGAGCCTGAGGGCTGGGGAGCCTTCTCGTCGCCGCGGGCTTCGGCGGGATGCACGAAAAGGGTGCGCGAGTAGTCGTCCTCATAGTTCTTTTCCATCTCCTTGAGGGTCTCCTTGTAGTGCTCGTCGCCGTTGTAGTAGATATTGTAGCGGGTGATGAACTCCTGATAGCGGCGTGATGCGGCCGTGTTCTTTTTGGGACTGCAGGAGGTGAGCGCGGCTGCAACCACGCCCAGCACTGTGATAAGGATTGTCCATAGCCTGAGTCTCATCTATATTGTAACGCTCAGGAGTGGTCAAATATTGCCCTGCGCGGGTCTCAGCGCACCACTATGCGGAGAGGTACCGAGTGGGTGGAAGTGACTATGAAATAAATACCTGCGGGCAACTGTATCTCCATGCCGTCGGTCACCTCGGGGAGCGAGGCGAACAGGCGTCCGGTGATGTCGTAGACGCGGGCGTCGGTGTGGACTCCGGCACAGGTGAAGCGCACCAGTCCGCTTCCGGGTGTATCGGCTGCAAGCGGCATGTCTTCGCCCACGGTGGAGAGTCCGGAGTGAGTGACAAAGATGAGATTGGACTCGGGGGAACGGTAGCCCAGACGTACACTCTGCACCGAATAGGTCTCCTGATCGCTGTCGGCAAACCCGGTCACCATGGCGAAGTTTTCCTCACATTCCATTTCCTCGGTCACGGTAGCGCTTCCAATATAGCGTGTGCGGGTAAGCACATAGTAGTCGATCACCTCGCCGTAAGGCACTTCCCACGATGCCACATAGCTGTCGGCCGTGACGTCCTGCGGAGGCAGAGCCACCACGGGACTGAGTGAAGGCACTTCGGCGCAACTTCCGCGGAGATACACGTATATGCCTGTACCGGCAAGGTCACCGTCATATACATTTAGCGTGGCGGTGTGTTCGCCCGTGGCTGCGGGGGTATATGTGATGTCGAGGTATGTACCGGTCGATGAGTTGGCGAGACGGTGCGACACCGTGCGCGACTCGGGCACGAAAAGAGCCCTGTCAGCGCCCGACACCACCACCGAGAGATCCTTGGTGAGATTCTGCCCGTGGAAAAGCAGCTTTACGGTGATTGATTTGCCAATAGCCACCTCGCCGAAATCGAGGCTCATATCCTGCACGGGGGTGATCAGCACCGGTACGTCGCCGGGTTGCGGAGTCTCGTCGATCTTAAAGGGCTCGGTCTTTTTGTTGCCCCATATATGGTTGGCCAGTTCGGGGAAATCGATGAAGGGGTTGCGGTTGTTCTGATACATGTAGACATGCTCGTTGCGCATCACCTCTTTCTCGCTCACGGGGTCGTTCTGAGCCCACTCGAGAAGCAGATTCATCGCCCACGGGGTAAGGGTGGGATAGAGGTCGTTCTGCACCATGAAAGTATATTTCCAAGTGAGATTCTGATAGCATGTGGCCATGTAGAAATAGGTGCGGGCAAAGTCGCCTTTATATTCGTCGGCCGGCTCGAACACCTTCGAAGCGCCGCCTCCCTGACCGCTCACCGGACTGCCCACCTTGACCAGACCGTTGTTGAACGAAGCGTTTGCCACCATGCCGAGCGGATAGTTGCTTTTGGCCTGATTGGCGGCAGCTTCCGAAGGATAGAGGTGGTTGAGATCGATGTAGGCGGGAATGTCGGTATTACCGCCCCACCAGCTTTTTGGAAAAGAGTGCTCGCGGTTTAGGCCTCGGAAACTCGGGGCGTAAAGTTCGATATTGGAATACATGTCCCACCATCTCATCGATTCGGGATACACGTCGGTGACTTGGAAATATCGGGGCAGGTCGCTGTACGATGATATTTCCGTGTGAGGATTGATGATCTCATAGGCGGCATTTTTCAGTTCGGCGCCGCACTTGCCGTTGAGTCGGTCATAGTAGCCGGCGGGAATCTGTGCCTGCAGCCCGAATATGGCCGCGAAAATGAGCGCGAGGAGTGATGCGGAGCGATGTGTTGACATGGTAGGGCGGGTGTAAGGTATATCAGTGTTTGGTTACGTCGACCACCTGCGTGGGAGGCAGGGTGGTATTGCGGTTGTCCACAGCGGTGATTACTTCATGGGCGAGGTGAATGTAGCTCTGTGCGGCAAGAGAGTCGCCCATGGCGATGGGTGTTCCGCGGTCGCCGCTGTCGGCTACCGAAGCCACGAGCGGCAGTTGGGCAAGCAGGGGCAGCTTGAGATGCTCGGCGAGTCTCACGCCGCCTTCACGGCCGAATATATAATAGCGTTCGTCGGGATGCTCGGCAGGGGTGAACCACGCCATATTTTCCACGATGCCCAGCACGGGCACGTCGATTTTATCCTCGAGAAACATGGCTATACCTTTGCGGGCGTCGGCAAGAGCCACTTCCTGAGGTGTGGTGACTATAACCACGCCGGTGATGGCGAGTGTCTGCACGAGAGTAAGGTGAATATCGCTCGTGCCCGGGGGCATGTCGATAACAAAATAGTCGAGCTCGCCCCAGTCAGCGTCGGTGATGAGCTGCTTGAGGGCGTTGGATGCCATTGAGCCGCGCCACAACACGGCTTTTTCCTTGTCGACCACAAAACCTATCGAGAGCACTTTCACACCGTATTTCTCCACCGGGATTATAAGCGGGCGCCCGTTGACTTCGTGGATATACAGCTGCTCATCCTCGATGCCGAACATTTTGGGCGCCGAAGGTCCGAATATATCTGCGTCGAGCAGACCTACCTTGTAGCCTTCACGGGCGAGTGCCACGGCGAGATTGGAGGCGACGGTGGATTTGCCCACGCCGCCTTTTCCCGAAGCCACGCCTATGATATTTTTCACTCCGGGGAGCACCGGCGGATTCTCAGGGGCGGGAGCAATCTCGGTCACGACATTTACGGTCACTTTGACCTCCTTGCCCACATGAAGATGTATGGCGGCCTCGCATGCTTTGACAAGCGACTTGATAAACGGATTGGTGGGCTTGTCGAAGCGGAGCGAAAATGATACTGAATCTCCGTCGATGCGGATATCATCCTCAACCATGCCGCTTTCCACTATATTTTTACCCGTGCCGGGATAGCGCACGGTCGATAGAGCGTCGAGAATCTGTCGGGGGTACATTTCTTATTTTGAATTTAGAATGGAAAATTTAGAATGGAGGAATCAGAATGGAAAATTATTTTTTTAGTTGTAGTCAGGAGCGATGATAATTGTAAATTCTAAATTTTAAAATTTTAAATTTACTTCAGAACCCTTGCAGTTCGCCGCGGCCGAAACTGCGGTAGGTATCGGGCTCGATCTCCACGTCAGGCTCCACAAGTGGCGGGACTGGGGGGAGCGGGAAACGGAGGTATTTTATAGAAAGGCCGCGGTCGAGCCACTGCTGCTCGTAGAAGGTGCGTATGTCGGGCACCTGCGCGGCGATTTCCGAGGCGTAAAGGTCGTCGGTCGCCGCTTCGGCCGTAATGCTGTTGGCTTTGAGCATCTCGCCGGTATAGGTGTAGAGAAACGGGCTGTCGGTTTTCAGATGCATAGTGCCCCCGGGTGTCATCACCTTGCGGTAAAGCTCGAGCTGGCGGGTGCCTGTGAGGCGCTTGTTGACCTTGCGCATCTGGGGGTCAGGGAACGTAATCCATATTTCCGATACCTCGCCGGGCGCGAAAAAATAGTCGAGAAGTTCGATTGAAGTGCGCAGAAACGCAACATTTTTCAGGCCGAGGTCGCGCACCTGAGTGGCGCCGGTCCACATGCGCGCTCCCTTGATGTCGATGCCTATGTAGTTTTTCGACGGGTCGCTTTGAGCCATGCCTACGGCATATTCGCCTTTACCGCAGCCGAGTTCGAGCACTATAGGTGCGTCGCGATGGAAAAAGTCGCTGTTCCACTTGCCGCGGAGCGGGCAACCTCCCTGCTCCTTCAGCACTCTGAACGGATACTGGAGCACACAATCGAGTGTCTCCATTTCGGCAAATTTCTTGAGCTTGTTTTTTCCCATTGCGGTAAATATGAGGTGTGATTATCGGGCTATCTTGAATGTCTCGGCATTGCCTCCGGCTGTCACGGTGAGTATTAGTACCTGCGGGGTGAGGTCACCGAGCGACAGGGTAAGCGAGGCAGACCCTGTACCGGCTGCTTCCATGAGGCGCACTCCGGTTATGTCAAATACGGCTGCCGAGCCTATGGCGGTGTCGGCGCTGATTACGAGATCCGTGCCTTGGATGGCGAGGTTTATGGAAGGAGCGGTGCCCGCTGCATCGGCTTCAATCTGCTCTATACCTGCCGAGACTATATTGAATTCATTCCATTGCCCGGCGGCGAGAAATGAGTTCTCCATCGACGGATTTACGTAGAGATTCACTTTCGACCCGTCGACACCATCCCATACGGCGGTGCCTGTGGCCGGCACCTCGGTAGCGCGGCGGGCGTCGATGCTCTGGAGCGATTGCATTCCGGCCATGCCGTAATCGTCGATTGAGGCAAGGGCATCAGGAATCATCACGCTTTTGAGCGACTCCATTCCGGCCATTCCGTAGCGGCCTATGGAGTTTACTCCGTCGGAAAGCAATCCGGTGGATGAGTCGAGAGCGCGCGTGCCTTTGAGCGAGAAGTCATCGAGTGATGTGACTGTCGACGGTATGTTGAGCGCCTTAAGAGCATCGTCGGCGAAAAACGCTCCCTCGCCTATGGTCTTAAGTCCTTCGGGCAATCTCACCGATGTAAGTGCCGCGCAGTGGGCAAACATGTAGTCGCCGAGTGTGTTGAGCTTGCGGCACGCTCCCAAGTCGGCGGTGTAGAGCCCCGTGTTATAAAAAGCTCCCGTGCCGGTCGAAGCGAGACCTGCTGGAAACGTGAATGCTTTCAGTGCCGTGCAGCCGGCGAAGGCATAGTCGCCTATGACCGCGGGTGAGCCTTCAAATCCGCTCAGCGACGTGCATCCGCGGAATGCGTAGGCCGGTACTTCGCCCGGACCGAATGTCACGGCCGAAAGTGCGACGTCGCCGTCGCACATATGCGAGCCTGCAACGGTCACGGTTGATGGAACGGTGAGCTGCTTGAGATTGCGGCAGTCGGCCAGAGCGCCGCGACCTATTTTCTTAACCGATGCGGGTATGGTGACCGAAGTTATGGCGGTTGACATCAGCGCTCCGTCGCCTATTTCCACCAGCGAGGCGGGCAGAATCACGGTAGAGAATTTGCCGCCGGCGAGTATGTAGGCCGGGAGTTGGTCGGCCTTGTAAGCGGAGTGATTGGTCGCCAACCGACTGTTGGTCTCCTCCACGATGCTCGCTTTCGACAGGTCGAGGGTCGTAATGGAGGGTAGGGCGGCTATGAAATGAAGGTCGGAGGCATTGATCGGGCCCGATACTGATAGAGTGGTCACCGTCGATGGCTCAGCGTCGAGCACACTCTGAAGTGTACCGGCGGCGGAGGTGGTGACATCGGTGGCATATGCTGCAGCTGAAGCTGTGAGCATTATTGCGAGGAAGAGGCGTTTCATTGATTGTCAGTGTTATATGTAGAGAGATTATCTCATCGACTGCATGTCGACGAGGTGGCGGTAATAGCCGTTGAGGGCAAGCAGCTCGTCGTGAGTGCCGCGCTCCACAATGCGGCCTTCGTGAAGCACACATATCATGGAGGCGTTGCGTATGGTGGAGAGGCGATGGGCTATGACCAAGGTGGTGCGGTCCTTCATCAGTCGCTCCAGCGCTTCCTGCACGAGTTTTTCGCTCTCGCTGTCGAGCGCCGAAGTGGCTTCGTCGAGTATGAGGATGGGCGGATTTTTGAGTATGGCGCGGGCTATCGACAGGCGCTGCCGCTGTCCTCCGGAGAGTTTGCAGCCGCGGTCGCCGATATTGGTGTCGTAGCCGTTTTCGCTGGCCATGATGAAGTCGTGGGCGTTGGCGATTTTAGCGGCCGCTTCCACCTGCTCGCGTGTGGCGCTTTTTACGCCGAAGGTGATATTGTTGTAAAATGTGTCGTTGAACAGGATCGCCTCCTGATTCACGTTGCCCATAAGTTCACGCAGATCGTGCACGGCGAGTGAGCGTATGTCGTGGCCGTCGACGGTAATTGAGCCGCCGTCGATGTCGTAGAAGCGAGGCAGCAGGTCGGCGAGGGTGGATTTGCCTGAGCCGCTTTGTCCCACGAGCGCTACCGTCTGTCCCGGCTCTATCACGAGGTCAACATCGCTCACCACCGGAGTGGCGGGGTCGTAGCCGAACGTGACGCCCTTGTACTCGATGCGGCCATTGAATTTTCCGATTTTTTCAGGGTGCTCGGGATCTTTGATGGGATTTTCAGCCGATAGAATCTTGTCGACACGCTGCATCGATGCAAGGCCTTTCTGGATGGCGTATACTGCTTTGGAAAGTTCCTTGGCCGGATTTATGATGGAATAGAATATTACGAGATAATAGATGAATGAGGCGGCATTGATGCTCGACGTGCCCGAGAGGATGAGTGTGCCGCCAAACCACAGCACTATCGCGATGGTGAGCGTGCCGAGAAATTCGCTCATCGGGTGGGCGAGTGACTGGCGGCGCGCTATGGTATTGGACATCTCGTAAAATTCCTGATTGCCGTCCTCGAAGCGGGTGCGTACTTTGCCCTCGGCGTTGAATGCCTTGATGATGCGCAGGCCGCCGAGTGTCTCCTCTATGTAGCTCATGAGCACACCCCACTGGTTTTGCGCTTCGAGCGACTTGCGTTTAAGCCTCTTGCCCACGCGCCCCATCACGAGTCCGGCGATGGGCAGCAGTATGAGCACGAATACTGTGAGCTGCCATGAGATGAATATCATCATGGCCAGACACACGATAATCATTACCGGATTCTTGAACAGCATGTCGAGCGAAGCCATGATGGAGTTTTCGATTTCAGCCACGTCGCCGCTCATGCGCGACAGCACGTCGCCGCGCCGCTCTGATGTGAAAAATGCCAGCGGCAGCGATAGTATCTTGTCGTAGAGCTGATTGCGAATGTCGCGCACGATACCTGACCGCATCGGTATCACGAAGTAGGAGCTCAGGTAGGTGGTGCCGGTCTTGAGCGCTGTCATCACCACGAGCAGCGCCGCGAGCGCCGCGAGGGTCATCGACGGCCCCCAAGCCGCGATGCACTCCTGAGTGTAATAATAGAAGTTGTTCATTATCACCTCCTTGAGCGATGCGCTTCCGAGGGGCATGAATCCGTATACATTCTCCTTGACCTTGAAGAGCATCTCGAGGATAGGGATGATGACCGCAAATGAAAACAGAGTGAGGAATGCCGCCAGAATGTTGAAGAAGATATTCAGCGCGAGATACTTCTTGTAAGGCGGCACAAATCGCAGTATTATACTTTTAAGGTCGTTCATAAGGATGATGATGTATACATGAAAAGCCCGCGCGAATTATCGTCGTGCAGGCTGTATGCTGTGTCATGAAATTCCGGGTCTCGGGCCTCGCTGAGCGGGCACGACCCCCTTGCTTCATGAGAGGCTTTTGTCAGGTGTTGATATGTTATTATTCGCCGGCTGCGGGTGCGGGGGCAGGTGCGGGAGCAGCGGGAGCGGGCATGTCGAAGTCACCGCCTACGGTCTGCTCGGTGGCCACGGGAGCTACTTTCGATGCGCTTGAAGTGATGGCGCGGGGCATGGCGAATGTCGAGAGGATGGCGAGAAGGCAGATGATGCCGGCGAGCGACCATGTGAGTTTCTCGATGAAGTTGGTGGTGCGGCGCACACCCATGATCTGGTTGGAACCTGCGAAGGTCGATGACAGACCGCCACCCTTGGATTTCTGTACAAGAACCACTGCGATCAGAAGCACGGCGCAGATGAGGGTGAGGATGATCAGAAGATAATAGAGCATGATTATTCTTGCTTTTAGTGATTTTTTAATTGGTTGCTTTATCGGAAATGTCGCTGTTGAGCATGAGTTTTCTCAAGAAGCGCAATTGGTCTGCAAAGTAAATACTTTTTTTTGGATTATTCAAGTAAAGATGCAGGATAATTTCATAAGCCTTGTTATAACGGCCCTGTTTTATGTAAATTTTTGCTAAACTTTCGCTCAGCGACGAGGCGGGTGAGGGCTGTGCAGGAGCCGGAGTGTGACGTGGCGCGGGTGTGGCGGGCGCGGGAGTTTCGTCAGCGGCGCTTTCGGCCGCCGGGGCTGCGAATGCCTTGACAAAGGCGTCGATCGACGAGGCTTCGTCGCCGGAGTGTACATCGGGGTCGTCATCGTCCACGGCGAGCACGGCGCCGTAGTCGGGCACGGGATTGAATATCATCTGCTCCAGCAGGCGGTCTTCCTCGGGCGACGAGTGGCCATAGGTCTCGAGAAATGTGGCTATGGCATCGTCGGTATCCGTGGCCGCTCCCGATTCCTCGGGCGGATAAAACCGGGCCATCAGGGCGCCGCGATCGCTCGTGAGGGCGGCGCGCGCAGTCATATCGGTGCAGTTGAGGGCTATGAGGTTGCGCAGCTTCTCGCGGGTGCCGGCGTCGATATCGCTGTCGGGCAGCCGCAGCAGGTCTATGGCCGGAGCCGGCCACCACGGATATTGGCGGATAAGCTCGAGCAGCTCACCTGAGGTGAGGCTCTGCCGCCCGTCGGCCGCGGCATGTCCGTATCTGCTGAGAAGATCCTCGCTCATGGCCGCTTACCAGTCGCCGAGTGTGGCGTTGAAAATCAGTTCGACAAGTTCTTTCGATATCTGCTGGCACAGCTCGTCCTGCACGTCGGTGAGCATCTGCGAGGCGTCAAAGTCGCGGTAGGCGCTGAATGTCTGGTCTATGTCCTTGCCCTCGGCGCGGGTATCGGTGTACTTCACGCGCACCTGTATGGTCAGACGTGTCTGCGAGGCATAGGCATCCTCGGTCACGGCCTGAGGCGACAGGCTGTAGCCGGTGATTTCGCCCTCGATTTCGAGATCAGCCGGTGTGTTGCCCTCGAGAACGCTCAGGCGCGTGTTGCGGGCTATATAGTCAAGGAGCTCGTTTTCAAATGTTTGCTGCAGCGGCGGATACACAAGTGCCGCGCGTATGGGAAAATTGCCAACCGAAACGGTCTTATAAACGTTATAGTCTATGGCTGACCCGTTGAGCTTGTAGCTTATGCGACACGACGTAGTGAGGCCGCAGCCGAGCGCTGCAGCTGTAAAAATCAGTGTCAACAGGCGTAGAAGTTTCATCGGTCACAAAATTACGAAATTTTTTTCTAAATTTGCATAACCAAAATCATCAACTCTAAAAACTATTATTATCATGCTGACACCTAAACTTCAGGACGCACTCAACGCTCAGATCAACGCCGAACTCTGGAGCGCCTATCTTTATCTCTCCATGGGCATGCACTTCGAGGCCGAGGGCCTTCCCGGTGTGGCCAACTGGTTTAAAATCCAATTCAAGGAGGAGCAGGACCACGCCATGATATTCATGAACTACGTGAATCAGCGCGGCGGCCGCGTGGAACTCAAGGCTATCGACGCCGTTCCCGTGAAGTGGGACAGCCCCATCGACGCCTTCAAGGCCACTCTCGAGCATGAGCAGAAAGTGACCTCGATGATCAACGACCTCTATCTCCTTGCCGAGGCTGAGAAAGACTACGCTACCCGCGACCGTCTGGCATGGTTCGTTACCGAGCAGGTCGAGGAGGAGAACACCGCCCGCGAGCTTATCGACAAGCTCCGCATGATTGGCGACAACGGCATGGGACTCTACATGTTCAATACCGAGCTCGCCTCGCGCACCTACTCCGCTCCCGCTCCCCTCAGCGCCGAGTGATAAGTGCTTGAACTCTACGGGACGATTATGACTGCCGGGGCATGATAGACGCGGCCGTCATGATCGTCCCGCTGGCGTTGTTTAGAATAATTAACACCTGTGGGTATTGATTCGGCACGCTTTATGGCGTAACTTTGCGTTATAAATCAGTTGAACAATCAAATACCCTTTATATAATATGGAAAAAAAGAAAACTACCGCCAAGCGTGCGGCCGCCGCTCCCGAAAAGGAGCAGGATATGGCCAAGGTGAAGCTCAACGCTCTCCAGCAGGCTCTCGGCCAGATCGAGAAGTCATTCGGCCGCGGCGCCATCATGAAGCTCGGCGATGAAAATGTGGAAAACGTGGAAGTGATACCCACCGGCTCCATAGGACTGAATTTCGCTTTAGGCGTGGGCGGTTATCCCCGCGGCCGTATCATCGAGATCTTCGGCCCTGAATCATCAGGTAAGACCACCCTTGCCATCCATGCCATAGCCGAGGCTCAGAAAGCGGGCGGTATCGCCGCCATCATCGACGCCGAGCACGCATTTGACCGCTTCTATGCCGAGCAGCTGGGTGTCGACGTCAACAATCTCCTCATGGCTCAGCCCGACAACGGCGAGCAGGCTCTCGAGATTGCCGAGCAGCTTATCCGCTCGTCGGCCATCGATATCCTCGTGATCGACTCCGTGGCCGCTCTTACTCCCAAGAGCGAAATCGACGGCGACATGGGCGAGCGCAGCGTGGGCCTTCAGGCGCGACTCATGTCGCAGGCCATGCGCAAGCTCACCGGCGCGATATCACGCACCGGCACCACCTGCATATTCATCAATCAGCTCCGCGACAAGATCGGCCAGATGTTTGGCCCATCCGAGACCACTACCGGCGGCAATGCCCTGAAATTTTACGCATCGGTGCGTATCGATATCCGCCCCTCCACCGCCATCAAGGACGGCGACGAAGTGCTCGGCAAGCTCACCAAGGTCAAAGTGGTGAAAAACAAGGTGGCGCCCCCCTTCAAGCGCGCCGAATTCGACATCATGTTCGGCGAAGGCATCTCCCGCTCGGGCGAGATCGTTGACCTCGGCGTCAACACCGGCGTGATCACCAAGTCAGGCTCATGGTTCAGCTACGACGGCACCAAGATAGCCCAAGGACGCGACGCCGCAAAGCGCGCCATTCAGGACAATCCCGAACTCGCCGCCGAGCTTGAGGAAAAAATCATGGCCGCACTTCAGGAAAAAGCCAAGGAGCGCACCGCCGGCAAAAAGTCAGCCCCCGCCACTCGCAAGACCACCAAGATGGAAGAACCCGAGATTGACGAGGATATGCTTGACGACGATTTCGATTCCGACCTCCCCGACGATTTCGCTATCGAAGAAGACATCTGACACCCCCTGATCATTCCCCATTATACCCGGCGGGCGGAGCCACACGGCCCCGCCCGCCGCGTATTCAGGGGTGAATTGAGAATTTAAAATTGAGAATTTAGAATTTATCGGGGCGTTATCTCATTTCCTTCGATATTGCACAGCATTACTTCAAAATCGCATTTGCGGCTGTGCCAATACCGCCAACTTCATTGCCACGCTGCACTTTCTTACCGTAGCCGAAGGTGTAGGAAACGTTGATGTAGAATTGACGGTGACCATTCGAGGAATAATTGGTGACATCGTAAGAATAACAGGGTGTAGAGATAGCCTGACGAATGGTTTTCCAACCCGAGTTCAGGAATTTATAGGCCACTGCAGTCACACGCCATTTTCCGTCACCCCATCCTACATTAATCTGGTAGTCAGAAGGTACCCACATTTTATATCCGGTGTCGGTAAGTGAACATTCCGGAGCCTGATAATATATCTGTGCGTAGAAATTACCGAAATAATAAGCCAATTGAGCCTTACCTGACAGGCTATGTCGTGACCGATTGTAAGCTCCGGTATTCTTAACATATGTATAGCTCGGGTTCACGGATGCTATAAGTTTTCCTTCAAGAAACTTGCCGGTTGCGCCGACGGTAGCTGTAAAATCTCTGAAGTTACCATTGTTTTCGTAGACGCGCAGTAGTGTTCCGTCAGGACCATCGGGCGAATATATATTTCTCACGATACCGATACCGTTGATATAATGACCGTTGATGCTGAATTGCCATTTATTGCTCGGTAACCAAGTATAGTTAAGTGTATAGTTGTCATAACGCGCTTGGTGGAGCAACGGATTCCCTTCGTACCACGTCAACTCATTCTCCTGCAGCATTACAGGGTTTTTGGCTCCGATTCCGGGATTGCTTTTGTGGGACTGAATTTCAGCCAGCAGCCGGTGTTTGTCGTTGGGGGAATACGTTGCCCATAAATCGCCCTGAAGAAACTGTTCGGATTGCTTATATCCTGAAATGGCATCTCTGTTGTATTCCCAATTAATGTATGCGCCGAGAGAAAACTTGTCGTTGTTGAATCGGTAATGAGGGCCGGCAAGAATAAACAGGGTTGAGCCGTCGTTACGCGAAGGATTGTTTCCATAGTAATCAATATCCCGGTCACTGACATTTATCCATGCATGACCGGTGAGAGTGTGTCGGTCGTTGATTTTCCATCTTGGATATACTTGAAAATCATAAGAGCGATTATAATTTACAGCGTTGTTTATGATGGTAAGGTTGTCGGTGGTATACTTTGAGTCGGATTTAGTGGCGGAAAACGAATAATCGGCATCTATGCTAAGGGAAACCTTATCACTTAACCCGGCATACAAGTCAAAAAGGTATACGATCTGCCGGCTATGAGAGGAAGATTCTCTCAAAGCGTCTGATGCAGGCAAGATGTTATCGGAATAGCTTAACTGCGATTCTGAATTATTGCGTGGAGCAACACTGTTGTTAAACGATAATTTGTTTGTAATCTGTATTTTGTCGCTATTGTAAAGTGCGCGGAATGTTATATTGTTGTTATTATCGCGATATGTTGATGAAGGAGTCGAAGCTTCTTTTACTATAGTCCGCGGTCCCATGTTATTGTAGTTAATGAGATTGAAAGTCTCGGTGGAATTGACGCTCCCGTGATGGCTCTTTTTATATGTCTCATCGGCATACAGGTCAAAGGTCATCTTTTTGTAGGCGAACTTTGAATACAGTTGTGCATTTTCATTGCGATCAGGGCCAAACCATTTGTAGGCCGATAGTTTTGTATATCCACCCCATTCATACTTTTGCATTATGAAATTGATAGCGTAGTGAGCCCCTCTGAATCTCGGGTCTTGAGGATATACGAGAAATTCCACTCGCTTCACATCCATCGTCTGCATACCGGTAAGATCCTCGGCCGATGCAGGCACGTAATCTATGAATATATCTACACTCTCACCACCAATAGTCTTGACAGCTGTATTTCCCACGCCGAAAGGTACATCGAGTTGAGGTATTGCCATTTTATTCAACAGCGACACTGCGTCAGTGGCGGTCTTTTTCTGTCGGGACTCCGGGATATAAGTGGTGACGTTAGCAGTGGTATATTGATTGGCAGCTTCGACCACCACCTCGTCAAGTTCGTTGACCGAGGTGGTGTCAGATTGCTCCGTCTGCGCCGCAGCCGAGAGGGAAAATGCGATGAGAATTGAAAATAAAAAGACTTTCATAACACGGAAATTTTTTAAATCACATATTAATTACGTGCGCCATCAGACTCGTCGGACCCGTCAGACTTGTCGGACAAGTCTGACCCTGCTCTAAGCGCACAAAGAGCCTGATGGTGAAGCAAAGTTATGATATAAAACTTTCATATCGCAGATAATTAGTTTCATTTTATTGGTTCTTGTCAATTTGCAATAATCTGAAATATAGCGATATATCTATGTTATGAAAAATTTTTTCTCGTGCGGCGTTTGAAAAAGTTTCATATCGGCATGTTTTTCGTCTCAAATCCGTTGCGCTGATATGGAACGGCGATGTCATCGGGCTTATGTGTTAAAAAAACATTTTTGCAGTCACGGTGACCTGTATTGGTAAGTAGTTGTGAAGTTTCGTTACCTGATATTCTTTTTTATTGCCGTTCATGAGATTGACATGGGCAAGTACATCTACCTCGAAATTCTCGATACCGAATCCTACGCCTCCGCAACCGGCAAATGAGTAGGGATGCCACAGTTGAGAGGAGCTATATCGTGGTTCACCACGCTGTCCGGCCGTGGTGGTGGAGAAATAATAATTGTATTCCACACCTAATAGCGGTGTAATGCTTCGCATGGGAGAAATCGTGAAACGGTAACCGCCCATTACGGGTACGGTCAATCGCCAGCGGTCAAGTTTAATAGTAGAATTTTCCTCGGCGCCATCTAAATTCGTGTGATCATATCCAATAAGAAGCCCGGTTTCAACTAACCATCCCTTATGAATATTCACGCGCATATTTCCTCCCATTGAGAATCCCAAATTCTCAAAAGGATTGTATCTCGTCTGTGTGCTACAGTCATAGGGGAAATTGAAATCAAGAGCTACCGACGTTCCCCACTGAACAGTGGATTTTTCAGAAACTTTATTCTGAGCATTAATTACGGTAGGAATGAGTAAAACGATAAAGACTAAAAAACTTCGCATGGTAAAGGTTGTTATTTGATGAATTTATTATTAAAACGATGTGATTTCTTAATTATTATTAATCTTTCATAAAATTTTAGCTTGAAATCGCATCAGGATATTCCTACCCGTCTGACTCGTCTGACAGGTCCGTCGTCCGCTACATATTATTGCGCAGCAATTTTTATCCCGGAGGGATAGACAGCTGTATAACCGCGGGTGCTTGTCACCCGTGGTAGCAGCAAGCTATAATATATCAGCCCGGGCGGGGCTGGACTTTGCTGTGGCATAGTTCAACCTCTCCGAGGTTGGGTTGTGTGCCGTCAAACTACCCCGGGTGGCGAGCACCCGGGGCTGAAAAATTGGCTATCCCTCCGGGATGCAATGGCTGTCGCCATAGATTGCAGCCTCACGTGGAAAACAAAGTGCCGTTGTTATATTGGGGATTGTCAAGAAGTTACAATTTTATGCCTCTTTGAAACATCGCAAAGCGATGTCCACAGTGGCGGCTGATATGCCTTTCGGTTAGTTGTGGGATTTGGAATTTTGCAGCAGCTTGCGCACGTAGATGCTTATGTTGGTTTCATGGCGGTCAATGCCGAGCTTGCGGCGTATGGCGCTGCTGATGTTGACATGCCCGGGCTTCTTGATGTAATTTCCCACTTCCTTGCCGCGCAGGCCTAAGGCGTAGAGACACACGTAGTTGATCTCATCGGTGGTGAGTCCGTGATCCTCGAAGTAACGTATAAATCGCGGGTGCGATGCCTGAAATGCCAGACGGTTGGTATTCATGAAAGCCTCGGTGTCGTCAGTCAGACCCTTTACCCAAGTATCGTAGGGCGTTTCATATTGGTCATTGGCGGTGATATATCCTGCCAAAAGGGCGTTGAGCATTTCGATGCGCTCCTGAATCACGTGCTCTACCTCGGGTGGTAACTCTTCGTGTGATTCTATAAGAGCTTTCAGGCTCTCGCTTTCGTTTTCGAGCATCTCTACCCGATGGGCGAGGTTTTCGGCGCGGAGGGTGATATTGATATTTTCAGTCTTAAGTTTCTCATTTTCAAGCTCAGCGGTGCGTGCCCGCTGGTGGGCGAGATCTTTTCGGATGCGGTTGCTGCGCACGAGCAACAAAAGAATGATTATCCCGGCGCTGAGTACCAGAATACTTCCGATACACAGCCATATTATTTTTGTCTTATGCTCGGCGTCAAGTTGTGCCTGCATTTCAATGCGGTGCCTTTCTTCGATAGACTGTGATTTTTGCTCAAATCGTTGTACATAAATTGAGTCAAGGGTATGGCTGTAGGTCCAATACATAGAAAAAGCATTTTCAAAGTCTCGCAATTCTTTATGTACTAAAACATATATAGATTGATAGCGCAGTGATTCTGTTTCAAGACCATTCATATCGGCCAGTTCAAGTAGTTCTTTGGCTTGATTAATATTACCGGATTCATAGTTGGCATACGCAAGGCCAAGTATTCCGTTGACGTCATAACTTGATATATCACCTTGACTGGCAATAAGCGAATCGATCTCGTCTTTGGTGCCGAACTGAACTGCGCGTATGAGTTTCAGATCGCGCAATCGGTGCAGCTGGTTCTCGTCGATGTTAGGAAAAGTTACTGCAATGTTTAGGAGGCTGTCAGCTCTTTCTTTATTTTCAATTATCAGGATATAGTTTAATGCACTTAACAGACAATCGAACTCGTAGTCATGACGTCCGATATTTTTATATATTTGTGATGCTTTTAACTGGTTGTCGATAAATCCTTCGTGATCAAAATAATCATTATAGATGTAAGATTGTCCTTCATAAGCTCTTGCTATCACCATCGAGTCGTGGCATAGGGGAGCGAGGTTGATGGCCTTGACAAATGAATTGAGAGCCGAGTCGCGGTCGCCGCGGTTCTGGTATATGCGGCCTTCGTAGTAATATGTGCGCAGTTTTTCGTCGGGCGAGCCGTGGCGGGGGTAGTATTTGAGAGCCGGCCGGAGCACATCGAAATTGGTGGTGTCGATATAGTTTTTGTCGAGCGCCATCGACAGCAGCAGCGCGTGGCGGGCTTTCAGCGCCTGTCCGGTAAGGGAGTCGGGATCGATAGCGCTGAGTATGGTCAGCGCCGAGTCGGGCGCTGACTCTATGAGGGCGTCGGCACGGTCAAGGGCCGGATTGCTGTGCGGCGCCGAGCACGACGCTACTGCCAGCAAAAGTACAGTCAGGAGAGAATATATGAATTTCATATCTGAGAAGGCATAACTTTATTGCCGCAACAGCCTCCACGGGCTATCACGGCGCGAAGTTACGCAAAAAATCGCAGCCGGCGAAATCAGAGCGCGGCGATGGTGTCGAGAAGCTGCTTGCCGGCGGCCTTGGTGTTGACCTTGTCAATGATGGCTACTACGCGATGGTCGGCGTCGGTGATGAAGGTGGTGCGGACGGTGCCCATGTATTCTCGGCCGGCCATTTTCTTTTTCTGCCACACGCCGAATGCCTGATTAACCTCAGTCGACTCGTCGCTGAGCAGCAGGAACGGCAGCTCATATTTTGCTGCAAATTTCTCATGGCTGGCGGCGGAGTCTTTGCTGATACCAATTATTACGTAGCCTTTTTCGCGCAGGGCGGCATAATCGTCGCGTATCGAGCACGCTTCGGCCGAGCAGCCGGGGGTGTTGTCCTTGGGGTAGAAGTAGATGATCAGGGGGCGACCTTCAAAGTCGTCGGTGGTGACGATCTTGCCGTCGGCATCGGTGCCGAGCACTTCGGGTAGTTTTTGTCCGAGTTCCATTTTTTTTAGGGATTAGGGATTAGGTTTTAGGGATTAGGCTTTAGGTTTTAGGGATTGGGTTTTAGGGATTGGGTTTTAGGGATTGGACTTTAGGCTTTAGGGATTAGGGATTAGGTTTGAGGGATAAGGGGGGCGAGCCTCCGGCTCTCATCCTAAACCCTAACCCCTAAAACCTAAAACCTACCTCCTCCCCCTACCACCTTCAACACTATCAGCGCTGCGATCATCACGAGCACTATCAGTGCCGAGCAGGGTACGTCGATTACGGTTGCGAGAAGAAGCCCGGCCACGCAGCATGCCACTGATATGGCGGTGGACAGCGCCATGATGGTGACGAAACGGCGGCAATAGATTTCGGCCATCATCTGGGGCAGCGACAGCATCGACATCAGCAGCATGATTCCCACCATGCGTATGGTGAGCACTATGCACACCGCCGTCATCACGGTCATCACCGTGCTTATAAGCACCACGGGCAGCCCGCGCACGGCCGCGAAGTCGCGGTCAAAAGCCACTGCCACTATGGGGCGGAACGCTACGGCCATAAGTGTGATGAGCACCGCCGTGTATATGGCATATCCGGCAATGTCGGTCATGGTGACCGTGAGGATATTGCCGAACAGAAACGCGTTGAGCTCGGGCACATATCCGGGAGTGAGAAACACAAACAGGACACCCAGCGCCATTCCCGCGCCCCACACGGCGGCTATGGCCGAGTCCTCGCGCACCTTGCGAGTGCGCGACATCCACTCCACTCCCAGCGCCGACCCTACGGCGAAGATTATGGCTGTCAGCACTGGGCTTATGCCGAGAAAATAGCCCAGACCGAGTCCGCCGAAGCATGCGTGGGTGATGCCTCCCGATATCGACACGAGGCGACGCGCCACCACATAGGTGCCTATCACGGCCGAACTGACGGCGATGAGTATGATGCCTATGAGCGCGTTGCGGAAAAAGTCGTATTGAAGTAGTGACGTCATGGCCGGGTGGTGTTACGGTGTTCGGTGGCGAGCATCACCCATTCGTCGTGTACGGGTGAGGGCATCTCTATGCCGCGGGCCTGCAGGCTGAAGCCCCACGGCTCCACATCTTCGGGCAGAAGGGTGAAAAGCACGTCGCGGAACTGCTCCGTCTCTTCGGGCGTATATTCGTCGGCGCCACGACCGGCATACACGTCGAGTTCCTCATCGTCGAAATACTCCGGAGCGAGGAGCTGCCTCCCTTTTTTCTCGCATATCTCATGCAGGCCGCAGCACTCATCGGGAGCTTCGGCGGCGGGAGCGGCCGCATCGTCGGCCGACGGGCGGTGAAACGCCCACAGTATCAGTCCGGTCAGGGCGGTGATGGCGAGAAGTACGAGCGCGCCTGTCATCAGTCGTCGGCCTCCTCCCCCTCAGGCATCGGCGCGTCGGCGTCGATTATCATGAATCCGGCTTCGGCAAGTCCCTTCCAGAAGTCGGGATAGGACTTTGACACCACTTCGGGATGCTCTATCACTATGCCCGGGACATAAAGCGCGACGGGAGCGAGAGCCATCGCCATGCGGTGGTCGCCGTAAGTGGCGAAGCGCGGCAGCTCGGTCACGGGTCGCCGGCGTCCGTCCCACGTCATGGTGCCGGGAGAGGGAAAAGAAATCTCCACCCCCACCTTGCGCAGCTCCGTGGCAAGAGCCTCGGCGCGGTCACACTCCTTGATGCGGAGGGTGTCTGTGCCCGAGAGCGAGAACGGAATGCCGAGCATGGCGCATGTGACGGCTACAGCCGGCACTGCGTCGGGCGTGGGAGACATGTCGAGATCTATGCGGGCGTCGGCATCAGGATGAGCCGAAAGCAAGGCGCTGCCGTCGGGCAGGAATTCGGTGTTTACACCTATAAGATGAAATATGTCGGCCAGCCGTCGGTCAGGCTGCTGTGAATCGCCGTCGAGCGAAGTAACGGTAACCTCGCCGCCCGATAGCGCCGCGATGCTGTACCACGGAGCGGCCGAACTCCAGTCGGCCTCCTCATGATATTCTGCGGCATGATACTTACCCGGCTTAATTTCCACTGTATCGCCGCCATATATATCGGTCTCGGCGCCGGCCTGATTCATGATACAGGCCGTAAGGCGTGCGTAGGGCATCGACACGGCCTCGCCGCGCAGCGTGATTTTAAGCCCTCGCTCCATAGCCGGGGCTATCATCATGAGCGCCGACACAAACTGGGAGCTTACCGTAGCGTCGATATCCACCTCACCGCCTGCGAGCCGGCGTCCGCTGACGTGCAGCGGGGGGAAGCCGTCGGCACCTTCATATATAATGTCAGCGCCCAGCGATCGCAGCGCATCCACCAGCGGGCCTATAGGGCGGCTGAGCATGCGGTCGTTGCCGGTGAGCGTGACATCGGCGCCCGGAGTGGCTGCAGCTACAGCGGTAAGGAACCGCATGGCAGTCCCGGCACCGTCGATATTCAGAGTCACATGTCCTGAAGCGGTGTTGAGCGCGAGCAGAGCGTCGGCCATGGCGACGGTGTCGTCACACATTCCGTAGCCCGCTTCGGGCGTCACACCGGCGAGCGAGTTGATGACGAGCTGACGCGCCGCCACGCTTTTCGACCACGGCAGAGTCGCCGTGGCTTCGAGCCAGCCTTCGGGTGGGATTATTCGGTAGTCCATAGTGGGGAAATTGCGGGAAGTTGCAAAAAAATTTCACTGCAAAGATACTAATTTAAACGCGTCTGTTAGCGATTTTTAAATAAAATCTTCTTTTTTTCGCAACCATGTTCAACCTTTTTGCGACAACCGTTGTTACTTTATCGAATGCCGCTTCACAACGGGATTCACGAATAAAAAGGTTTAAAATTTCGTTAAGTTAAATTTTTAAATTACCTTTGCATCGCATTACTCCTCCGGGAGGCTTAAACAGACTAAATTAAAATTAATCAGAAATATAAACAAAAATCGCTACAAAATGAAAAAGTATTTACTCCTTACAGCAGCCGCTTCTATGTTTGCCGTTGCTAACGCACAGAACGTAATCGAGCGCCCCACTTTCGGTGACAACTGGCAGATCGGTGTTGACGCCGGCGTGACCACTCCTCTTACCAACCACGCTTTCTTCGGCAGCATGCGTCCTGAAGTAGGTGTACACGTAGGCAAGCAGTTCACCCCCCTCTTCGGTGCCGGTCTCGAATCAATGTTCGGTATCAATACTACCGCAAGCAAGACTGCATTTGACAACTCTTACCTCGGTGCTTATGCAACATTGAACCTCACCAACGCATTCTGCGGCTTCACCTGCGAACCCCGCAAGTTCAGCGTTGACGCAGTACTCGGTGGTGGCTGGGGACACTATTTCAATGCTCATTCTGATTATGATCCCAACGAAATCGATGTTAAGGCCGGTCTTAACTTCAACTTCAATATCTCCCGCGCATTCGGTATCTCACTCAAGCCTTCAGTAGTATGGAATCTGATGAGCCAGCAGGATCCCGCAATGAAGGTGAGCATCAACCGCGCTACATTCCACCTCACTGCAGGCTTCAACTTCTTCATCAACAACGGTTACACTTGCGTGAACGTTCCCGCCGACCAGTCAGCTGAAGTTGCCGCCCTCAACGCTAAGGTTAACGAACTCCGTGCCGCTCTCGATGACAGCGCAGTTGCTCTCGCCGCTTCCAACGCCAACGCAGCCGACCTCGCCGCAGCTCTCGCAGCTTGCGAAGCCAAGCCCGCTACCGTGGTTAAGGAAACTACCAACGAACTCCAGTCAGTACGCTACGTATTCTTCCGTCTCGGCTCAAGCGTGATCACCGCTGACCAGATGCCTAACGTAGAAATGGTTGCCGACTACCTCAAGCACCACAACGGTTCTAAGGTTGTTATCAAGGGTTATGCTTCTCCCGACGGTTCAATCGAAGTTAACGAACGTCTCGCCAAGGCTCGTGCAGAGAGCGTGAAGAACACCCTCGTTAAGAAATACAAAGTAGCTGCCGACCGCATCACTGCCGAAGGTCAGGGTATCGGTACCATGTTCAGCGAAGAGTCTTGGAACCGCGTTGCAATCTGCACCATCGACGACGCTACCAAGTAAATCAACCCGATAAATCGATATAACTCTTAAATACGGCGTCCCGCCCGGAGCATTCCGGAGCGGGACGCTTTATCGTTATAAAGGAGGATTATATCTTATAGTATCATAATCAAACCTGTAGGGACGCACACTCGGGAGGGCACTGAAAAAGTCCCATCAAGTATGTGGGAGCAAGTTCGGAGGAAGTTTTTC
>JAIDUB010000035.1 GCA_029060405.1 Duncaniella sp.
TTCCGGTTACTATTCTCACATATTTGGAAGCATAGTAACTCATCATTACGCGCCCCATGGGCCAGTTGACTACATTGACTCCCGTGAGGTATCGTGATCCGATAGCCACATCAGCGCCATCTTCGCGGCATGCCTTGAGCAGACGGGTAAGATCAGCCGGATTATGTGAGAAATCGGCATCCATTTCAAAGATATACCGGTAATTGTCTCTCGCAAGTGCCCATTTGAATCCTTCGATATAGGCGGTGCCGAGTCCGAGTTTTCCGGCGCGACGAAGCAGATTGATACGTCCCGGTCTCTCTTTCATCATTTCCTCGACAATTTCAGCCGTACCGTCGGGCGAATTGTCGTCGATAATGAGAATGTCGAAGCCATCGGACAGAGCCAGTACAGCTTCGGTAATCGCCCTCACATTTTCTTTTTCATTATATGTGGGGATGATTACAAGAGCCTCGGCAAGAGTGGCGGCTAATGCTTTAGATTCGGTTGATTCCATTTTGAAAAATTTCACACCGGAGTATTTTCGCGGATGCTGATAAGTATTTCCTTGTCGATGGGAGTGAGGGTGACATGACGGCGGCTCATCATGCGCTCTGCTGTCTCGAAGAAGCGGCTCATGTCGACCGGTTTCATTCCCTGTACAGTTCCTTCGCTGAATGACGGGATATATGTGCGCGGGAAACCTGCGCTGTAGAAGTTGACTCCCACGCCTAACACCGTAGCGGTATTGAACATGGTGTTGATACCGGCTTTGCAGTGGTCGCCCGTGATGAGACCGCAGAATTGAAGTTTGGTCTTTTCAAATGAAGACGTGGCATAGTTCCACAGTCGTATCGGGGCATAGGTGTTTTTGAGGTTGGACATCGTACAACCGGCTCCGAGGTTACACCATTCACCTATTACCGCATTACCGAGGAATCCATCGTGAGCCTTATTGGAATATCCGAAAATCACGGCATTATTTATTTCCCCGCCTACTTTGCAGAACGGGCCTATAGTAGTGCCGCCGTAAACCTTGGAACCCATATTAATTACTCCATGTTCACACAGGGCAATGGGGCCACGCAGGCAACATCCTTCCATAACCTCGGCATGACGCCCGATATATACAGGGCCGTTTTTCACATTAATAAAAGCTCCTTCTACCGTGGCACCTTCCTCGATGAAAAGGGCAGGGGTGCCGTCGGGCATTACGGGCTCACCGATAAGTGTGCAGGTGTCGGATAGAGGCCGACTCTTTTTTCCGGCTGTAATAATCCGGTAGTCGCGCAGCAACGCCTCGCTATTGGTGAGGAAAATATCATAGGGTCGAAAAATCGAAAGCGGAGCCTCGCCATCATATTCCCTTTTTTCCGATGCTTCACGAGAACCCCGCGACGCTAGTACTGTTCCGTTCTTAACCAGAGCGGTATCTTTATCGAGGGCAAGAATGGCGTTGACAAGCGATTCGTCAGGCTCGATATTGCCTGCGATATAAAGATCATCGCCGTCGGCACTCTCTACCATCGGGAACTTCTCGGCAAGATAGTATTCGGTAAGATAGGAGTATGCGCCGGGTATAGCATGTTGCCATTTCTCGCTGATTGTCATGATGCCGTGACGTATCAGTGCCACCGGGCGCGTGAAAGTGAGCGGAAGCAAGCCTTCACGTGCGTCGGACGGATCGAACAATATGATATTTCTCATTTCTTATCGTAATTTTTAATGTGATGCAAATTTAATATTTTATTTTGAGAAACAAGCCTAATGTGGATGGCAATTTGCAATCCCATGGCAGGCGTTGGCAATTATTTGGTCATTTCCCAGAAAGCGACTGCCGATGCGGCCGCTACGTTCAGCGAGTCAACATTGTGAGCCATTGGAATTCTTGCCACAAAGTCAGCTGTGTCGATGACCCGTTGTGAAAGTCCGTCTCCTTCGGTTCCCAGAATGATAGCAAGTTTTTCGGCATTTTTCAGCACCGGGCTGTCAATCGTCACCGAATCGTCGCGCAGTGCCATGGCCACGGTGGTGAATCCAACACCCCGAAGCGACTCCACAGGATCGTCAATCCAAGTCCAAGGTACAAGAAATACACTTCCCATTGACACTCGGATGGACCGGCGGTTGAGAGGATCGCATGACTCATGTGTGAGCGCGACAGCATCAATACCGAGGGCTGCCGCCGAGCGGAATATCGCTCCAATATTGGTGGTATCGCACACACCGTCAATTACCGCTATGCGCCGTGCATTTTTAGATATATCGGTAAGGGAGGGTAGCGGTTTGCGCCGCATTGCGCACAATACACCTCGGGTAAGTGTGTAGCCTGTCAGTTCAGTGAGTAATTCACGTGAACCTGTGTAAACGGGACAACCTGTCATCTGTGCAACTATCGTTGCCGCATCACCTTCAATGTGTTTCTTTTCTGCAAGAAGCGCCACCGGTTCATATCCGGCGGTAAGCGCCACATTGATTACCTTAGGGCTTTCAGCAATAAACAGCCCGCACTCTTTCTCGACGCGCCGGCGCAACTGAGCCTCGGTCATTGAAGTAAATATTTCGAGACCCGGATGGTCAAGCGAATGCAACTCAATTATATTTTCTCTCATAACAACAAAATTAACCCATTTTTTTTACATATCCCTATGCTGATACCTTCGACGCTGTTAAATTTGTTTAATTTCGAAATCAATCCCTGCGGCTCACGTGTTATATAGGCAAGAAAACAAAAATGAAAACAAACAAATAAAATCAACTGACTTATGGAACTATTCAAAACCAAGACAACCCGTGAGCTTGAGGCTCTCGAAGAAATGGAGGCCACCCTCCGTCGGCGTCAACGTCGTCAACGCATCTTGCTCGGTGTAGCTGTAGCCACGGCCGTTCTCACTGCTGCCGGAGCCATTGTAAGAGCCGTTTCGGGCAAGGACTGACAGCACGCGTGACATTATGGCAGAAGGTGCCGTTAACACTTGACTGTCGCTTCCTTAATAATTAAAACTCATTAAAACAGATTATTAACAATTAGCGGTACCGGGATTTTAAGAAATTTATAATCTTTTTGGCATAATAATTG
>JAIDUB010000036.1 GCA_029060405.1 Duncaniella sp.
AGCAACTCTTCGGCGTCAAATGAAGTATCATCTATTTCCGGATATCTGTCAGGTACGTTTTGTGTCATGAATTCTTTTTTTGTTTTTCACAACTAAGATACTAAAAATACAATATATTCACATTATTATAAATTACCCTATACATACAATTTTAAATTCAAATTTTCAAAAGTAAATTGTAACAGCTTCGTAATGTTAAATAATGTTATTCAGTAAGCAAAACCAAAACAGAATTGTTTTTAAATCAAACGGATCATAGAGATGACTGCAATTTAAAATTGTAAATTGAAATTTTGGAAATTGTTTGATTTTGCATCACAGATTAAAATTGAAACGACTTTTGATAATGCAAATTTCGATTTCATGACGGTTGATTTTCAAAACAGCCTCCCGGAATAATTAAGCAAACAGAAGGGAAAGCTAAAAAATAAGGAAAGCAAACAGAGTTGCAAAATCAATCAAAAAGTACAAAATTAAGATTAAAATTAATTAACTATACGCTCAGTCAGTTGAAATTCAATTAAATATAATTTTTAATTTAAGCATCGGTTTAAATTTAACCCTCCACAAGGGGCAAATTTAAGCCGATGCTGTTTTTATATCAATATTACACCCGATAAATCAGAGCATTAGCTTATAAATACTATACGAGTACTTTAATGTTTCCCACCTGATTTCAACGGTAACAGATGCGAATGGTTTGAATTTCAAAATCAACCATTCTCATTTCAAAATCCAAATTTGTAAAAATAAATTTTGCAATTTCAGAAATAATAATTACATTTGCATACTCATTGCAATTTCAAATTTAATCGCTATGGATATAGTTTCGAGATTAAAACAGTATCTTGACCACGAGCAGATAAGCGTGACACAGTTTGCCGACTACTGTGGCATACCCCGTCCCTCAGCGTCTCAGCTGCTTAATGGCCGAAACAAAAAGGTATCCGACGAGGTGATTTCAAAAATCCACACATCATACCCTACTCTTTCAATGCTGTGGCTGCTTTTTGGCGAGGGAGATATGATGACGGTGAAAAATATTGAAACCTCAGAGCCTCAAATTCCCGATTTTTCCGCGCATCAACAGCCAGAATTCCCTGATAATCAAGTCCCCGAAAGAGAATTTCGCTTCACTGAGAGCAACCCACCTGATACACCCGAAAAATTTCACGGCGATGTGGACGATCTGCAGACAGGCTTTCACATGGTAAAAGATGAAGAGCCCGTGCCTTACGGATATTCCACCCCGCCCAAAAGA
Organism: Duncaniella sp.; assembly: GCA_029060405.1. GTDB lineage: Bacteria > Bacteroidota > Bacteroidia > Bacteroidales > Muribaculaceae > Duncaniella. The sequence continues at coordinate 1,262 of JAIDUB010000036.1, forward strand.
CAGGCGGCCAAGCCAGCGGGCGATGACACGTTCACTTTCACTACCAATACCGGCAAACGGGTCATAAGCATCGTGGTGTATTACGACGACAATTCTTTTGAGTCGTTCGTTCCCGATCCCTCGCGACGCAATCCCTTTCTCAGGTAACCTCTCCCCTTTTCCCGGCTTGCAACCCTTGGTACACGTAATGTGAATTTGTCGGTTTGAAAGATTGTCAGTAACTTTGCAGTGTCATGACAAGCATTTCAATCAATAATCTTACGGTCGAGTTCAGTGCCAAGACCCTGCTCGACAATATTTCATACATCATCAACCGAAAGGACAAGATAGCCCTCGTAGGTAAGAACGGAGCCGGAAAGTCAACGATGCTCAAGATTATCGCCGGACTCCAGAAACCCACTTCGGGAACAATCGCCATACCGTCGGGTACCACTATAGGCTATCTTCCTCAGCAGATGACCACGTCAGATACAGCCACCGTGCTCGAAGAGGTGCGCAAGGCGTTCTCTCACGTTGATGAGATGCGCGCCCGTCTCGACAGCCTTAACGAGCAGCTTGCTTCACGCACTGATTACGATTCACCCCGATATGCCACCCTTATAGAAGATGTGGCGAATCTCACCGACCGTCTTGCCATCGAACAGACCGAGAACTTCGAGGCCGAGATGGAGAAGACGCTGATAGGTCTGGGTTTCCTGCGCTCAGATTTCAACCGCCCCACTTCGGAATTTTCAGGCGGATGGCGCATGCGTATCGAACTTGCCAAGATACTTCTTACACGCCCCGACGTGCTTCTTCTCGACGAGCCTACCAACCACCTCGACATCGAGTCGATACAGTGGCTCGAGAATTTCCTTATCACAAAAGCCGATGCGGTAGTACTGGTCAGTCACGACCGTGCCTTTATAGATAATGTCACCAACCGCACCATCGAGATATCGCTCGGAAAGATCTATGACTATTCGGTCAACTATTCCCGCTACGTGGAGCTGCGTGCCGAACGCCTCGAGCAGCAGCGCCGGGCTTATCTCAACCAGCAGAAACAGATACAGGAGACCGAAGATTTCATCGAACGTTTCCGCTATAAGGCCACGAAGAGCGTTCAGGTTCAGAGCCGCATAAAGCAGCTTGAGAAAATCGAGCGTATAGAGATCGACGAGGTCGACACCTCGCATCTCAATCTCCGCTTCCCACCTGCGCCCCGCTCGGGTGATTATCCCCTGATACTCGACAACGTAGGCAAGGCCTATGGCGATCATCAGGTATTTGACCACGCCACCTTCACCGTAAAGCGCGGCGAGAAAGTTGCGTTCGTAGGCAAGAACGGCGAAGGTAAATCCACCCTTGTGAAATGCATAATGGGTGAAATACCCTTTACCGGCGAACTTAAGGTGGGTCATAATGTAAAAATAGGATACTTCGCCCAGAATCAGGCCCAGCTTCTCGACGGAGAGATTACAGTATTCGACACTATCGACCGCGTAGCCGTGGGCGATATCCGCACCAAGATACGCGACATATTGGGAGCATTCATGTTTGGCGGCGAGGCGTCCGACAAGAAAGTAAAAGTGCTTTCCGGTGGCGAGAAAACCCGCCTCGCCATGATCAAGCTGCTCCTCGAGCCTGTCAACCTCCTCATTCTCGACGAGCCCACCAACCATCTTGACATGAAGACCAAAGACATTCTCAAGCAGGCTATCAAGGATTTCAACGGCACGGTGATCGTGGTGAGCCACGACCGCGAGTTTCTCGACGGGCTTGTTGAGAAGGTATATGAATTCGGCGGTGGCGAAGTCAGGGAATGTCTTGGCGGCATATATGAGTTTCTCGAGAAGAAAAAACTCGCTTCGCTGGCCGAACTCGAGCGCAATACCCCCCGCCCCGTTCAGGCTCCGGCCGACAAGCCCAAAGCCAAAGATCAACCCTCTCCCGAGCCCACCGCTCAGGATTCACCGCGGCGCCGCAGCTATGCCGAGCAGAAGGAATATGAGAAGATGCTGCGCAAGCTCCGCAAGGCCGTGGACGAAGCCGAGACCGAGGTGGGTCGCATCGAGAAAGAGATAGCCGACGCCGAAGCCCTGATGAACGGCGGCAATCCTCCGGCCGACATCTATGAGCGCCACGGCCGTCTCAACAAGCAGCTCGAAAACGCGATTTCCGTATGGGAACTGGCCGGAATCGAGCTCGAGGAGTACCAAAACAGGAAATAATTTAACCCAAAAATCGATAAAGATTTGTTGTGTATAATATTATTATGTAATTTTGCACGACATTTTTTTAGTTCCTATAGCTGAACATCCTGAAAATGAATACTATCAGAACGGTAGATGAACTTGGCCGCCAGCTTTCGGCCGCCCGCGCGCTGGGCCGCACCGTAGGTCTGGTGCCTACGATGGGCGCCCTTCATGCCGGCCACCTGTCATTAATCGAGCGCGCCCGCCACGACAACGATGTCGTGGTAGTGAGCGTGTTCGTCAATCCCACCCAATTCAACAATCCTGAAGATCTGCGCACATATCCGCGCACCGAAGATGCTGACCTCAAAGCTCTTACGGAGGCCGGCGCAGATATAGCCTTTGTGCCTTCGGTCGAGGAAATGTATCCTGAAAAAGATGAGCGAGTATTTGACCTCGGCCCTGTTGCCACGGTAATGGAAGGCGCCATGCGCCCGGGTCATTTCAACGGTGTCGCCCAGATCGTGAGCAAGCTTTTCTCTATCGTCAAACCTACGCGGGCATATTTCGGCGAGAAAGATTTTCAGCAGATAGCTGTGATACGCCGCATGGCTCAGCTCGAAGGATTTGACATAGAGATCGTCGACTGCCCTATCAAGCGCGAGCCCGACGGTCTTGCCATGTCGAGTCGCAACGTGCGTCTTACTCCCGAGCAGCGTGCCATAGCTCCCGCCATACACCGCATCCTCAGTGAAAGCGTAGCGCTGTGTCCCGACACGCCGGTTGACAAGGTTAAGAAATTCGTGACCGACGCCATCAACGCCACCGACGGACTCGAGGTGGAATACTACGAAATTGTCGATGCCGAGACCATGCAACCGATCAGCGGTTGGAACGAGGCACGTCAGGCAGTGGGATGCGTCACCGTATATTGCGGCGATGTCCGCCTGATCGATAACATCAAATACCCTGCGCGCCCATGATGCTTGAAATGCTTAAAAGCAAGATACACCGTGTCACGGTAACGGAGGCACGCCTCGACTACATTGGCAGTATCACGATCGACAGCCTTCTGCTCGAGGCTGCGGGAATACTTCCCGGCGAAAGGGTCTATATTGTCGACAATAACAACGGTGAGCGACTTGACACATATACCATCGCCGGCGAGCCCGGAAGCGGTGTGATATGCCTCAACGGAGCCGCTGCCCGCAAGGTGCAGGTAGGCGACGTGGTGATCATTATGGCTTATGCTCAAATGTCGCCCGAGGAGGCCGCTGCGTTCCGTCCAAAGGTCATATTCCCCGACACGGCTACCAACCGTCTGCTGTGATCGGGTCTAAATGTTGAAATAAAATAACTGACACAATATAATGTTTGAGAATCTAAGCGAAAGACTCGAAAGGAGTTTCAAGATACTTAAAGGCCAAGGCCGAATCACTGAAATCAACGTGGCCGAGACGCTCAAGGACGTGCGCCGTGCCCTCCTTGAAGCCGACGTAAACTTCAAGGTTGCAAAGCAGTTTACCGATGAGGTTAAGGCCAAGGCTTTAGGTCAGAACGTGATCAACGCCATCAAGCCCGGCGAACTCATGGTGAAGATTGTCCATGACGAGCTTGCCCGGCTTATGGGAGGCGATACCGCGCAGCTGAATCTTTCGGGTAATCCCACGGTCATTCTCATGTCGGGTCTTCAAGGTTCCGGTAAGACAACATTTTCGGGCAAACTGGCGCGCAAACTCAAGTCGGAGCAGAGCCGCCGTCCGCTTCTGGTGGCTTGCGACGTATACCGCCCCGCCGCTATCGAGCAGCTCAAGGTGCTTGCCGAGCAGATAAATGTACCCGTCTACACCGAGGAAGGCAACAGGAATCCTGTCGAGATCGCCCGAAACGGTATCAAGTATGCCAAGGACAACAATCTTGACCTCGTAATCATCGATACCGCCGGCCGTCTTGCCGTCGACGAGCAGATGATGGATGAGATCGAAGCGATAAAGAATGCCGTAAAGCCTCAGGAAACTTTATTCGTGGTCGACTCGATGACCGGTCAGGATGCCGTCAATACCGCCAAGGAGTTTAACGATCGTCTCGATTTCGACGGCGTGGTGCTCACCAAGCTCGACGGTGACACCCGAGGCGGTGCCGCGCTTTCGATCCGTACCGTGGTCACCAAGCCTATCAAGTTTGTGGGTACCGGTGAGAAACTCGATGCCCTCGACCTCTTCCACCCCGCCCGTATGGCCGACCGTATCCTCGGTATGGGTGATATCGTTTCACTCGTCGAGCGCGCCCAGAACGCCTACGACGAGAAGAAGGCGATGGAACTCCAGCGCAAGATTGCCAAGAATCAGTTTAACTTCAATGACTTCCTCGAGCAGATCCAGCAGATCAAGAAGATGGGTAATCTCAAGGAACTCGCTTCGATGATTCCCGGCGTAGGCAAAGCGATAAAGGACATAGATATCGACGATAACGCTTTCAAGGGTATCGAGGCGATAATCCACTCTATGACTCCCGAGGAGCGCACGAATCCCGATATCATCAACGCCAGCCGCCGCCGTCGCATCGCCACCGGTTCGGGCACCGATCTGCAGCAGGTCAACCGTCTGCTCAAGCAGTTTGAACAGACCCGCAAGATGATGAAGCAGGTTTCGTCAATCAAGAATCCCATGGCCATGATGCGCGGACTCCGCGGCATGAAGAAATAACAATCGATATTCAAATTTCAAGATATGACACTGATCGACGGAAAACTCACAGCCGAAACCATAAAGGCTGAAATTGCCGCCACCGTAAGCGAAATGGTCGCTGCCGAAAAGCGTGCACCGCATCTTGTTGCAATCCTCGTGGGACACGACGGCGGCAGCGAGACCTATGTTGCCAACAAGGTTAAAGCCTGCGAGCGCTGCGGATTCCGCTCCACGCTCATCCGCTATGAAGACGACGTCGATCAGGCTACACTCCTCGATACCATAGCCCGTCTTAACGATGATGATGAGGTCGACGGCTTTATAGTGCAGCTGCCTCTCCCCCGTCACATCGATGAGCAGGCCATAATCGAGGCTATCGATCCGCGCAAGGATGTCGACGGATTTCATCCCGTCAACGTAGGCCGCATGTCGATAGGTCTGCCCTGCTTCAAGTCAGCCACTCCGGCAGGTATCATGGAGCTTCTGAAGCGATACGATGTGCCCACTTCGGGCAAGCGCTGTGTGGTGATAGGCCGTAGCAATATCGTAGGCAAGCCGGTGGCTACGCTCATGATGCAGAAGAGCAATCCAGGCAACGCTACGGTGACGGTGGTTCACAGCGCGTCGGAGAATCTCAAGGAGATATGCCGCGAGGCCGATATCATTATCGCGGCTCTCGGCAAACCGGGTTTCGTTACCGCCGATATGGTAAAGGACGGAGCTGCGGTGATCGACGTGGGTACAACCCGTGTACCCGATGCTTCACGCAAGAGCGGTTTCCGCCTGAGCGGCGATGTAGATTTCGAGAATGTAGCACCGAAGTGCTCATTCATCACCCCTGTGCCCGGTGGCGTAGGACCCATGACTATCTGCATGCTTATGTGCAACACTCTTCTTGCCGCGACTCACGCGATATATAAGTAACACCGCATTATGCTTTCATCGCTGCTGCTCTCGCTTGTCGCACTCGTGGCTCAGCCTGATACCGCCACTTTAGTGTTTGCCGGCGATGCCATGCACCACAAGCAGCAGCTCGATGTTGCCGCCCGCCCGGGAGGTAATTACGATTACACGGGCTATTTCTCAGCCGTGAAGCCTTATATTTCCGAAGCCGATTATGCGGTGGTCAATCTCGAGACTCCCCTCGGCGGAAAGCCATATTCGGGTTACCCGATGTTCTGTGCTCCCGATGAGTATCTTGACGCTCTTACCGACGCCGGATTCGACCTGATACTCGCAGCCAACAATCACACTCTCGACCGACGCGACAAGGGCATACAACGCACCATAGACCAATTTGAAAAGCGTAATGTTCCCTATGTCGGTATTTATCGCGATCAGGCCGCACGCGACTCCATTCTGCCTTTGATACGCGACATCAACGGCTTCCGAGTGGCTTTCCTCAACTACACTTACGGCACCAACGGCATGAAGCGCACCACTCCCGTGGGACTCGATTACATCGACCGCACCCTTATGGCCAAGGATATCGCCGATGCCCGCAGCAAGGGTGCTGAAATCGTGGCTGTGTGCGTGCACTGGGGCGATGAATACCATTTGCTGCCCAATGCTTCGCAGCGCGACCTTGCAGAATTTCTCAAAAAGCAGGGCGCCGATCTGATCATAGGCGGTCATCCCCATGTGATTCAGCCTATGGAGATTTTTGATGTGGATTCCACGGGGCGCAAGGGATTGCTCGTATACTCGCTCGGTAATTTTATCTCTGGTATGAAGAAATCCGATACACGCGGCGGTGCCATGGTGAAGGTCACGTTGATGCGCGACTCGCTCGGACGTGCCACGGTCAAGGGCGCCGACTATTCGCTTGTGTTTGTCAACTCGCCCGTTAAGCCGGGCGATAATTTCCGCCTCTTCCCTGCCGAGAGCGATTCTATAGTTCCCGTGTGGAGGCATCATCGCGATGCTTTCGTGAGAAACGCCGTAGTCACTTTCGACCGTCATAACGTCAACGTTCCCCGCCGCATCTTAAACAAGTGACCTCTCGCGCTTGTTATCACTGTATAATCAACTATTATACAGTTATCAACAATGGCATCCACTACATCATCCCGCGACCGCGTCGTAGTAATCGGCGGCGGCTTTGCCGGTCTGAATCTCATAAAGCATCTCGACGACAGCAAATTTGATATAATACTCGTTGACCGTAACAATTTCCACGGCTTTCCGCCGCTGTTTTATCAGGTGGCGTCGTCGGGTCTCGACCCCACCAATATTGCATTCCCGTTCCGCAGGGAATTGCGGTCGGGCAAGCACCATAAGGCGGAGTTTCATCTGGGCGAAGTCAGGAGTATCGATGTGGCAGCCAAGACCGTCACAACAAATCTCGAGACCATCCCATACGACCGCCTTGTGATAGCGGCCGGAAGCACCAACAATTTTTTCGGAAACGATGACCTGCTTAAGAAAGTCTACACCCTAAAGTCGACCGACGAGGCTATCCGCATCCGCAATGAGATGCTCGACCGTTTCGAGCGGGCTTCGGTAGAACCCGATGCCGAAAAGCGCCGCAGGCTGCTGAGCTTCGTGGTGATAGGCGGAGGACCTGCCGGTGTGGAGATAGCGGGTGCGCTCGGCGAGATGAAGCGCTATGTAATAGGACGCGATTATCCTACCCTTTCACCCGACGATGTTTCGATCATTCTGATGGAAGGTTCTGACCGGTTGCTGCGCACCATGAGCGAGAAATCGTCGGCCGATGCGCTGAAAGGTCTCGAAGCCCTTATGGTCGATATTCACCTCAACACCATTATGAAATCCTACGGCGACGATAATATCGTCACCACCACCGCCGGCGATACTTTTTACTCCGAGATGGTGATATGGACGGCCGGAGTGCAGGGTGTGCAGTTTGAGTGGAAGGGCGTCGACAAGCCCGTGGGTGGCGGTGGCCGCATTGTCACCGACGGTTATTGCCGTGTGGATGGCCTTAAAAATGTCTATGCCATAGGCGATATAGGAATACACACGTCTGACGACGCTCCGCGCGGACTCCCACAGCTGGCTCAGGTAGCCATTCAGCAGGGCAAGTTCCTCGCCAAGATACTTAATAAGGGTCGCACTGACCGTCCGTTCCGCTACAAGGACAAAGGCTCGATGGCGACCATAGGACGCAACCGGGCCGTGGCCGACCTGCCACACTATCATTTCAGCGGCTGGGCTGCATGGGTAGCGTGGATGTTTGTGCATCTGCTCTCGCTGCTGGGTATGCGCAGCAAGATCAATGTGCTGCTCAACTGGATGTGGGCCTACTTCACCTACAACACCTCCCTGCGTCTCCTCCTCCGCGGCTCCCGCTACCCCGAGCGCGGCGAAATGTGGGACGGCACAAGATCGAAATAAGTAACCAACAACAGTAGGGAACGCCCACCGGGGGAGCAAATCATTACCCTCAGAAGTTACTTCACCTGCAGCGCAGGTGAAAGCATAATAGGAGGCTGTGTCAAAAATCAAATAGCGCCCGTGGGCGCTGAATTATTCGTAACCGGCGCCGCCGTAGCTCAGCGAAGGCGTCGCCGGTTATCTGATACTTAAGCATAGGCGCCCGCAAGGCCGCCGATTGAATAACTTGTTGATTCCCATCATATTCGGCGGCCTATCGGGCGCCTATTGGATCATTCTCATTTACCCGGGGCGCCTCCGCATAACTGCGGCGACCCGGGTTACGAAGAACTCGGCGGCCTGCGGACGCCGGTACACATTTTGAAATAGCATATTTTGA
>JAIDUB010000037.1 GCA_029060405.1 Duncaniella sp.
GGTTTTAGGGGAGAGGTTTTGGGGGAGAGGTTTTAGGGGGTAGGTTTTAGGGGAGAGGTTTTGGGGGAGAGGTGTTAGGGGAGAGGTGTGAGGGGTTAGAGCTTAGGGATTTTGTCTTTGGGTGTGTCTCCTCCCCCTAAACCCTAATCCCTAAAGCCTAAAACCTAAAACCTAATCCCTAATCCCTAAAGCCTAAAACCTAAAACCTAATCCCTAATCCCTAAAGCCTAAAACCTACCCCCTCCTCGGATTCTTCGGAAACCAGCCGCGGGCCACGCGCTCTTCCTGCTCGGCCACTTCCTTTATGCCCCAGAACGAGGAGAAGGCTATGATACCAAGCAGTGTTGACACTATGAAACCGTCGACCAGCAGTGAGGCTGCGGCGGTAATGACTCCGAGCAGCGCAAAAAGTATCTTTGACACTTTTGCCCCGAGATAATATTCCCCCTTGATTACCAGAGGGTGAAACAGGCCTATGATTATAAAAGTGGCAAGCCCCATGAGGAGCCCTTCGAAATTAAATGACATCTGAATCTGATTTTTCAATTTTTAATTACAATGGTAAGCGGGAGGATGGTGACCTCAAAAGGCGTCACTCCCGAGGCGCGCGACTGCTTGCCGCGGGCGTAAAAATAGCGGCATTGCCTGTCAAACGACGGGATGCTGACCAGCCGCGTGTCGTAGGGCGGTATCATGCAACTCACCGAGCGCGTTTCTTCGTGGAGGCGCCGTCCCGTGACGTCGGTATATGTCAGCCTGATAATCAGCCCTGTGATTGTGTCGGGCATCGAGGATGTGACATGAAATGTCTCGCGCCGGGAGTCAAGCGGCTTGTCGTAACCCGATATAGTGATTTCGCCTCCGAGCGCAGGGATGCTGTCGGCCACGGATATGGAGCTCTGCTGAGGTGACGGCATGCGGCGCTGAAGCCGGTCGCGGGTTGTGTCGTCGGCCCGCGAGGCGAGCGCGCTGACGAGCAGGAGCAGATACAGCAGATGGCGCATCACAGATATACGGGATTCTGGGGGAGTGAACTTTCAGGGAATATGCGCACGAGGCCTTCAGTATCGGGCGCCTTGTCTTCGGTTACCGAGAGCGCCCACCGCAGCGTGTAGGGCAGAAGCCTCCACCAGCGCAGTGCAACGTTGCGTCCATAACTTTTGGCCATCAGGCGCGAGTCATCGTCGGCGAGCGTGAGGGTGACGCGGCGTGGTTGCGAGGGAGTGAGATGGCGCCCCGGCAATACATCGGTGAATATGGTGGAGTCATATACACCGTAAGTGGCCGTGGGGATGGCGCTTCCCACCACTGTACCGGCGGTGACGGCAAGGTCGTCGGCGGTGATGACCGAAAGGCTGAATCGTGCCGGCTCGCCCGCGGCATTGAGGGAGTCACGCACTATCTCTATCACCGTGTCGTGACCGGGAATGCTCCACAATCCCTCGATGGGGTGGAGGGGCAGCGCCGCAAGCCGCGCCGTGGCTTCGTCGGACGCCGACGGTAATGGTTCAGCCGCCACGGCCGTTACCGTAGCTCCTAATAATGCGAGAGCTGCCAATGCCTCGCGCATCAGAGCGAACTGAAGCTGTAAGATATGCCGAACGACAGGATTTCCTTCATCTGGAACTTATGCCAGTCGGGGTTGGACGGTACCGACGAGTCATAGCGGGCGTGGATGAAGAGCTGGGTCGACAGGAACTTGTTGATGGCGAAGTTAAATGTATTTTCCCAGTCGCCCTGTATATAGCTGTAGTCGGTAAACACGAAGAAGCGCGAGCGGTAGGAAATATTTGAGGTTATGTTCCATGTCACCTTTACCTCGCCGTTGCTACCTATCTGGCTCACGGTGCGGTGTCCGGGCTTGATGCCGAAGGCCGTCTCGTCCATCTTGTGGTTGAGGCAGGTTTTCATGTTCCATGAAAGGGGCGAGATGGAGGCGTCGATGGTGAAGGTCTTGGCCTCGTTGGTGTGGTTGTAGGTCATACCGAGACCGACGTTGAGTTCCGAGGGCGACATGAAGGCTGCCTTGAGGTCGTAGGTATTGACCTTGTAGTTATTTAGCAGCTGGGTCTTGAAGGTGACGTTGGTAGAGTAGTACCATCCCTTCGCAGCCTTGTAACCGGCGGTCATGTTAAACTGAAACAGGTCCTCCGATATCGAGTAGTTGCGCAGCTCGTCGTCGCGCGTGTCGTTGATGCCGAGCTTGTATTGCAGCGTGGTTTCAAACAGCCACTTAGGGTGCATCTTGGGGTTGAGGCGCACGTTGTAAAACAGGTTGAGCAGCGCATTGAGGTTGTTGTTACCGCCCTGATACCAGTTGGGCGACACATAGGCCTGCGAGAACTGAAGCGCGGCGTTGAACTTGCGTATCCAGTGGCGTTTCTCAAATTCCGGAGCCGGCTCCGCACCCGCTGCCACGGGTGCCACCTTGATATCCTCCACCACGGTAATTATGGCGGTGTTGGGGTCGACGGTTGCTATATAGTGCTTGGGCGGCTCGGGCAGATGAGCCTCGTTGTAGATGATTTCGGCGGGATAGTCTATGATGTAGCGCTGGCGGGCGTTGGAGATGAGCTGATTCTGAAAGTTGAGCCGGTCAATCCATCCCATAGGTGAATCCTCGCCGACTTTAGCGTGGGTCATGGGCACGGGGTCGAGGAAATGAAACGTGTCAAACACCACCGGGCGGTAATACGCCGGCAGACTCGGCACATAGTCAGCATCAGGATCCTCGAGGTAAAATGCCGTGAAGTCAGGTTCCGCAATAATTTCGGCGGCTACTGAGTCGGGATAATATACGGGAGCGTCGTAGATGGCGTTGCGCGGCTGCGGCGCAGGCAGGAGGTTGAGTTGCGCCGATGCGGCGGCCGACGACAGAAGTAGGGCGAGTGAAAGCGTCGAGGCGGGATTCATAGCTCTGTGAAAGAAATAATAGTTTTTCAAAACGTGAAAGTGCAAATTTACAACATTTTTTCACACTCTGCAAATTTTAAATAACTATTCAGCGAAAGGTAATGGCATGAATAGTTACTCTTATAATAAGATAGCAGGGACGCGAAATTCGCGTCCCTGCCACGGGGGAGTGACTGTATGTTTCTTACTTTACAAGAACTTTCCTGACGGTTGTGCCGGCTTTGACCACATACACGCCCTGCTGAGCGGGTATCACGGTCGAGGCCTTGCCCTCACCGGCATATACGGTCTTGCCGTCGACGGCGTATACGGCCACATGCATGCCGTCAGCGCCGGTTACCGTGATGGCGTTGCGCGCGGCGGAAATGGTGAGCGCTCCGGCACCGATGCTCTCGATGCCCGAGAGGTCATTGATCACTACCGAGTTGGAAGCGGCCGATTCACCATTGCTGTATACCGCGGTCACGACGTAAGTGTACATCTTGGCAGCCTCGACATCGGGATCGGTGAATTCGCATTCCTCCACGGTGGCGTCGTTGAGCTTCACGCCGTTGCGATACACGTTGTAGCCCAGAAGCTGGATGTCGACGATCGAGCCGGCAGGGCTGTAGGTAACGTCGTCGATCATGAGCATGAACGCACCTTCGGCGCAAGAGTTGATGGCGAATCGCTTGGCGCCGGCAGGGAGTTTCACATCATATTGCGTCCAGTAGGCGGGTACGTCGCCGCCCACGCCTTCGATTTTCACGAAATCAGCTATGTCGGTCGAGCCGGTGGAGTAGTAGATCTCGATTTTTTCGAGATATGAAGTGTGATAGCTCTTGGCCCAGAACGATATGAACTGTGCCGAGCCGTCGAGTTCGGGAGAGATGGCCCAGTCGTCGCTCTTCTCTTCATCGTAGCGGAACATGGAGAAGAGGTACTTCGTGCCCGAGTGAGCTTCGAATGAACTGTTGTCGCTCTGGAATTTGTCGCAATCCCATGTCCAGAATGAACCTGTGCTCTCACCCGGAGTGAAGCAGGGAGGATTGGAGCCTTGGAAACCGCCTACGGGTGACTTGTCACCGTCGACGAATATCCAGTCGCCGTAGGTTGCCGAGAACGATTGCGCGTCCTCGAAGTCCTCGGTAACTGCACGGCCGGGAGCTGAGGCTACATCAGGTTCGCTCCATGTGAGTTCCACAGCATTGTTAACCACGTCGGCAGTCAGGTCGGTTATCTCGGGAAGTGCGGGAAGCAGGGGCTCGACTGAGATGGTGCCGCTCTGATTGTTGTTGTCGTCCTGATCGGCATCGTAAACTATGCGGGCGTGGAGCGATACAGGCTCGGTGGCGAGGGGCGACATGATGAGCTGATACTCTATCGAGGCGCGTTCGCCTGATGCGAGGTCGGCGCCCGGCTTGGTGGCTACCGGTTCACCGTCGGCATACAGTTCCACGCTGTAACCTTTTACTTCCGATTTACCCTCGTTGGCCACGAGAACCGATACGGTATATTCTTCGCCGGTCTTGACTTTGACGGGAGCCGATATGTCGAGTATACCGAGGTCGTGTGACAGAAGCGAGCCCACCACAAAGTTGTCGAAGAATGAGTATGTGGTGTTGACGGTGCTGCATATCAGTTCGAGCTGCACGGTCTTGCCTGCGTAAGCCCCGAGGTCGACGGTGATGCGGTTCCATGCGCCTATGCTTCCGGTCTCGCCTATCACGTCGCTGCTTATTATGGTGAAGTCGGCATCACCTTTCTCCTTGATGCCTATCTCCACCTCATTGAGGTCGGCATTGCCGGTGTCGAGGCCAATATTGTAGGTGTAGAACGTGAATCCGGGATTCTCCATGCCTTCGAGCGACACAAGACCGGTCAGCAGATAGCCCTCGTCGTCGATAGAGCCGTGCATGCCGAGGAACCAATCATCGTCCTGACCGTAGATGCCGGCGTTATTGTGATTGTAGGTATACCAGTATCCGGCGGTGGCGAGTATGTATTTGCCGAGGCTTGACGCATTGGTGATGGTCATGCCCTGATAAGGCGTTCCCACGGGGAAATAGTCGGAGATATCCCCCTTGCCCTCGCCGCGGTCAGTGACGGGGAATACGGCATACTGCACGAAATCCTGCTTGCCGGCGGCCACGGCCTGATAAGTGAACGATGTTTCCGAAACGGGGCCTGCTACCGGAACGAAGTTCTGCCCGTCATAGCGGTATACGTAGTAGGTCACCTGCGAGGATGCGAGGTCGCCGCCCGCAGTGGTGGAGGTCACGGCATCCCACGTGATGGTGACTTCACCGGGGGTGGAGGTCTCGAAGGCTTTGACGTTGGTGATGTCGGCGGGATAGTCCACGCCCACGTAGGCTGATCCGGCTGCCTCGCCACCGTTGCCGGCAGCGTTGTAGGCTACCACGGTATAGATATATTCACCGGCCTTGTCGAGATTGTCGGTATAAGTAATGTCGGTACCGGGGGCGGGTGACTCCCATGTCTTGATCACCTCGGAGTTGCGTGACAGCTCTACTTTTGTCAGCGATGCGAGTGCTGATCCGTCGAGAGCCTTATCGGGGGTGGTGAAGGCGATTTCGGCGGTGAGGGCGCCCAGATAGCCGGGTGTCACGGTGAGGTCGCTCGCGGGTGCGGGAGCAACGGCCGATTTCGGGGCCGAGATTACGAAATTGTCTACAAAGAGATAGTAGCAGTCGGGGTCGGAGATGCCGTGGAAGCCTATGAAGTAGATACCGTCCTCCTCGGGAATGAAGATTCCGTTCCACTGCAAGGGGGCATCTTTCTTGTTGGTGATTACCGTAGGCTCGAGGAGCACGGTGGTCATTTGCTCGGGCTTGGTGCCGCGGCCGGCCTTGATCTCGATGCGCTCGGGAGTGTTGGTCGACTGGCAGCTGATGTCGGCTGAGATGTCGTAGCTCTGACCGGCACGCAGCTTGAGCGGCGGGGTAAGCAGCCAGTCGTCCATAGCCTTGGTAGTGTTCCACCACACGCGGGCAGCGCCCGATATGGCCTCCCAAGTGCGTCCGTCGCCGTTGGCGTCCACTACAAGGAAACCGTCGAGTTCATCATCATCGAAATTGGCTGCGAAGGGGGGCACGATGGAGCCGAGGGTGACATAATTGGAATGTGCCGTTTCTGATTTAAGACCGTCGGCAGCGGCCACCACGTCGTAATAGTAGGTCTTGACGCCCACTTCGGGTTCGGCGATGGTCTCGGTGAACACACATTCGCTGATGTTTTCAGCCACGACTTCAGCGTCGGGGTAGCGGGTCACGGTGTAGGTTATGGCGTCGGGGTCGACGTATCCGCCGTTAACGGCGGCAGTCACCGGAAGCCATGTCACGGTCATCACGTTGTCGCTCCACGAAGCGCGCGCTGTGGTGGCTAAGGGAGTGTCAGCGCCTATGAATGCTGAAATCTGAGCCTTGGGGCTCCAGCCGGCGGCGTTGCCCACGGTGATTACGAAGGTATAGGTTCCGGCCGAACTTACGGTCACCGGTGCTGCCACATCGGCGCCGAATGTGGTGGTGCCGGCCGATACTTCCTTGTTGTTGATCTTTACCGAATAGTTCAGGTCGCCCGACGCGGGAGTGCCGTCGAAAAGTGTTGACGGTGCCTTGAATCTGATGATTCCGCTGAGCGACGAGCCTGTGAAGTCGGCCACGATGTCCGACACTTCGGCCGGCGCATCGTCCTCGGCCACGGGGAGAGCCACAGCCAGACCCGTCACTTCCTGATTGAGCGGGAAATGATATATTTCAGTGGCTGCGCCGGTGGCGGTGTTGATTTCGGTGAGATAGCCTTTGCCGTCGGAGGGGCAAACGGTCCAGAACAGGCGGTTGCTGCGGGGATCGAATGCGGCGCCCGAAGCATAGGAGCAGTCATAGCCCGTGGCGCCCACTTTAGATAATGCGGAAGTCTCCTTGTCGATGCGGTAGAGGGTTGACCCGGTGCACACGTATTCGGAATTTATCACCTCGAAATCGCCGTAAATACCGTAGAGCTGTCCGCTGCCGTCGCAGGCAATCGAGTTCCACATGCCGGCATTGGCCGGGGCGAGCACACCCACGGGCTCCATAATCACTTCGCCGGGATTGAAAAAGATCTTTACCAGCGCGTAGTATTCCTCGACTACCGCCACACCGTAGACTGTAGCCGTGGTGCGGTCATAGGTCATCGAGGTGGTGAGATAGGAGTAGGTCTCGTTGTAGACCTCGGCGCCGGTGTTGATATCGTGGCCCACGAAATAGATGCCGTAGATATAGTCGCCGAAAATCGAGGGCTCGCAGGTGTAATACACATCGTCGACGAGCACGCCGCCAAACGATGCGTCGGCATTCTCGGCTTTGATTTCAAATGCCTGTGTGGCCGACGTGGGTACCGAGTAAAGTCCCACGGGCGGATAACTGATATCGTTCCAGCCGTCGGCGAATACCACCGAGCCGAGAAGATTGGGCATTCCTGCCGTGGCATTGAGCGCGTCGGCCTTGTAGGGCGCCTTGAAGTGTCCTGCGGCGGTCAGCGCCGGAGTGAAAAACGGACCGCTGACGGGTGAGGACGCATTGCGCACTTTTGGCAGGATTTTTGTGCCTTTCGCGGCAGGTGCGGCCTTGGAAGCGGCCTTTGCGGGAGCGTTCATCTCGATTTTGCCCGGGGTTTGGCCTTTGAGTTTGCCGAGATGGACGGGAGCAGCCGCGACGCTCACTGCGGTGGCTGCGGCCAGCGCGAAAGTGAAAATCCGTGTCAGATACTTCTTCATTGTGTTTCAATAGGTTTCTGTAATGAGATCATACGACGGTGAAACCGTTAGCCGCCGTGTGATCGTGAATTAAATGTGATTTGGTCAGTAGGGGGAATCTGTAGCTGTGACTGTCCGCAAATGTACGATAAATATCTGATATTTCAATGCGATAACGGTATTATTATGGTTAATTGCGGCTTTAAATGTACACGTGGCGGATTTATATGAAAAGCGGCTCCCGCTTCGGGGGAAGCGGGAGCCGTGATTAAGCGGGATGTGAATATGATTACTTCACGAGAACTTTCTTGACGGTGGCGCCGGCTTTTACCACATACACGCCCGGCTGGGCGGGTATCACGGTCTTGGCCTCGCCCTCGCCGGCAAATACGGTCTTGCCGTCGACTGCATATACTGCCACATGCTGTCCGTCAGCACCGGTGACTATGATAGAGTTGCGCGCGGTGGAGATGGTGAGCGTGCCGGCGTAGACGCTTTCGATGCCCGAGGGATCGTAGACCACGGTGACTGCGTTGGACGGACCGGCCACACCCTTGCTGTATACGGCGACCACGGCGTAGCTGTAAGTCTTGCCTTCCACCACATTGTTGTCGGTGAAGTCGCGGGCGGTGAGGAGCGACTCGTTGATCTTCTCACCGTCGCGGTATACGTCGTAACCCTTGAACTCATTGGTTACGGCGGCGCCTGCGGGAATGAAGGTCACATCGTCGACCATGAGCATGAAGCCACCGGTAGCGCATGAGTTGATGGCAAAGCGCTTGGCTCCGGCGGGTATGTCAATTTCTACCAGAGTCCACCATCCGGGCACGGGATTCAGTGTCGCTACCACGATGAAGTCCAAGGGATCGGTCGATCCGGTGGAGTAGGCCACATTGATTTTTTCGGGGTAGGAGGCCGAGTAGCTTTTTACCCAGAATGATATGGTCTGTGCCGAGCCGTTGAGTTCGGGCGATACAGCCCATTCGTTTGACATGCCTTCATCGGCGCGGTAGAGCGAGAAGAGATACTTCGAGCCTGAGTGGGCGGCAAATGTGGAGTTGCCCACTGAGGTGGTATCCCAGATCCAGAACGAGCCTTTGGTGACACCGTTCACTATATTGGGAACATCGATATTGCTGAAGCCGTCAACTGGCGACTGATCCAAGTCTACAAACGTCCACTCGCCGTAGCGCGAGGCAAATGCAATACCGTCTTCGAAGTCTTCGGTCACGGCGTCGGCGGGAATGGCTGCAAGGTCAGGCTCGTTCCATGTAAGCTTCACGGCTGATTTATCAGCTGCAGCTGTCAGGTCGGTCGCTTCGGGGAGTTTTGATACCGTGACGATTACCAAGGCTGACTTGCTGCTGTTGTTGGCAGTATTTTGATCGGCATCATATACTACCTTGGCGGTGTAGGTCACCATTTCTTTGGCAAGGGGCGACATGCTTACATCGAATGTCACGGTGGCGTTCTCGCCGGCTCCGAGGGCTTTGCCTGCAATGGTGGATATCAGTTCATCGTCGGCATAGAGTTCCACGGTGTAGTTTTCGGCTGCGGCGGTGCCTTCGTTAGCTACGGTGACTTCGATATTGAAGTCATTGCCTGAAACCACACTTGAGGGTGCGTTGATGTCGTAGATGGTGAGGTCATGGCTCAGTATATTGCCTATCTTCACGTTGTCGATGAAGGTGTACATCGTGTTTTTGCTCACGGCGGTAAATGACACCTGAATAGTCTTTCCGGCATATTCCGAAAGATCAGCCATGATGCGGTTCCATGAATTCGCGGGACCTGTCTCGCCCACAACCACGGTCTTGACGGTGGTGTATTCCGTTTGGTCGGGTGTCTTAACGCCTATGATGATTTCGTTGGCGTTCTGCTCGGGCTGGCCGTTGTCATCGGTAAGGCCTATGTTGTAGGTGAATAACGAGATGCCGGGATTTTCCATGCCCTCGAGGGTGATGAGGCCGGTGGAGAGTGAGGCCGAAGTATCGACGTAGCGGCCAAACATTCCGAGCAAGCGGTCATCGCCGTCCTGCGCGGGCAGCATGTTGTCGTCATACACATCCCAATCACCGCCGCCTGAACTGTTGACACTCAGCAGGTAGGTGTAGAAATCATTGTCAGCGGTATATGTCACGCCTTTGTAGGGTGTTCCGGCGGGGAACTGATTTGATGCTCCGTAGTCTCCGAATCCGCGCTCGGTTCTCGCATATACCACATACATCACGAATTCCTGCTTACCATTGGGCACGGCCTGATAGGTGAACGAAGTGGTTTCGAGCAGATCCGATACATTCACGAAACTATTGTCCACGTAACGGAATACCTGATATCTCACCATAGAAGGATCAATAGGTAAGCCTGACTGAGTGGTGGTCACTGCTGACCAGCTGATGGTCACTTCACCGGGATTTTCGGTCTGGTGGCCGTAGATGCCGGTCACGCGGGCGGGGAAGTCGATACCGATGAAGAGCGATACCGAGGTCTCGGGGCTGCTGCCGCCGAGATTGTAGGCGATCACTTTGTAAGTATACTCGGCAGCCTTGGAGAGATTATCGGTGTAGGTCAGGGCGGTGTTTATAGCCGGAGCCTCCCATGTCTTGATAACCTCGTTGTTGCGCAGGAGTTCAACCTTGCCGATACCTTCGAGCTCTTTGCCGCTGAGGGTGGTGCCCGGGGTGGTGAAGGCGATTTCAGCCGTCAGGGCACCGTTGGCGCCCGGAGTCACGGTGAGGTCATTTATCGCTGCAGGTACTTCGGCGATCTTGGGAGCGCTTACCGAGAAGTTGTCGGCGTTGAGTATGAAGGTATTTTTGTCAGAGATACCGTGGATGCCCACATAATAAGTGCCGTCGGTCTCGGGAATGAAAATTGTGTTCCATTCATAGGGCGCTTCAATTTTCACGGCTATCTCGGTGGGCTCGAGGAGTGTGGTGGTCATACCCTCGACTGTGGGGGCGGTGCCTATCTTGACCTCAACACGCTCGGGATAGCTCACATTTCCGCATGAGAAATCAGCGGCGATATCGTAGAGCTTTCCGGCTTCGAGTTTCAGTCCCGGAGATATCATCCAGTCGTCCATGTCCTCGGTCTTGTTGAAATTGATGCGGGCGTGGCCGTCAAATGATCTCCAAGTCGTTCCGTCGCCGTTGGCGTCGATCACGCTGAAGCCGTCGAGGTCGTTGTCGTTGTCAAATGTCGCGGTGAAGGGAGGAGTAACGGAGCCTAAGTTGATCACGTTGGTCCTTGCAGGCTGCGACGAAAGCTCGCCGGCGTTGACCACTACGGTGTAGTAATAAGATACCACTCCGTCGGGTTCGGGCACGGTTTCCGAGAAAGTCGTTCCCTTTATGTCTTTGGTCACTACTTCGTCGGGGTAGCGGGTGACGGTGTAGGTGATGCCGTCAACGTCGATATAGCCGCCGTTGATCGAAGTGGTCACGGGCAGCCATGTCACGGTCATCTTGCCGTCGGCATACGAAAGGGTGGCGGTAGTGGCCTCGGGAGTGTCGGCACCTACATATGAGGTGGTCTCCGCCTTGGGGCCGTCACCTTTTTCATTGCTTGCGTATACGGTAAATGTATAGAATCCGGCTGCGGGTACAGTGACGGGAGCGGCCACTGTGGCGCCGAATGTGGTGGAACCGGTCGATACTACCTCATTGTTGGCCTTGACGGTATAGGTGATGGCACCCGAGGCCGCGCTGCCGTCGAAGTGAGTGGCGGGAGCCTTGAAGTCGATAGTACCCGAGAGTGAGGCGCCTGTGAAATTGGCGGTAAGATCGGTCACCTCGGCAGGTGCGTCATCCTCCGATGAGGGAGGAAGCACCACCAGACCGGTCACGTCGGCCGGATAGCCGTAAGTCTCGTGGTCGGGGAACTGATATATTACCGAAGCCGCGCCGGTGGTGGTGTCGATTTCAGTGAGATATCCGTTTTGGTTCACGTCGTATACGGTCCAGAACAGGCGGTTGGTCTTAGTGTCGAAAGTAGCGTCGGAGGCGTAGGTGGAGTCAAATCCCGTTTCGCCTATGCGGGTGGCTACGGCCGTCTCCTTGTCGATCTTGTAGAAAGCGGTGCCGGTACATACGAATTGATCGTTGGCTGCCGCCTCCTCGTCAAGAAGGGTGAGAAGTCCGTAAAGCTGGCCGTCTTTGTCGCATGCGAGCGCGTTCCACATACCGAGCTCGTTGATATAGAGCCGCTCTATGGCATCCATGGTCACGCTGCTGTTCTCGGTGTCGATGTTAATCTTGGCGAGAGTGAAATAGTTGCCCATATTGGCGATACCATATATGGTGGAAGTGGTCTCGTCAATAGTCATCGAGTAGGTGTAGAAGGTGGTGTAGGCCTCGAATACAGTGTTGCCGTTGGTGATGTCGTAACCGATAAATCCTGTAGAGGCGCCTCCGAACGGACTGTTATAGTACTCGCAGGCATAGTATACGTCGCCTATGAGCACGGCACCGTATTCACCGAATGCATATTTGAATAGGCGCTCGAATGTCATGTCGGCGCTGGTGGGGATTGAATACAAGCCGTACCCCGAGAAGTTACCTACCGTACCGAGGAGCTGCGGCATACGGCCGGTGCTCTCAGCCTTCGCACCCACCTTGAGGGGAGCCTTGACGTTGAGGGCCGCGGGCCGGATTACGGGTGAGGAAAACACATTAGGTTTCGCACCCTGATGCAGTACCGGACGGGCAGGAATTCCCTTGAGTGCGTTAGTCTCGGCGGGCATGGTGCGCACTGCAACTCCCTGAAGCGGGCTCTTCACCGAGGATTTCATGGCTAACGGGTCAGCCGATACCCCCATTGCGGTCACGGCAGCCAGCGCAAGCGAAAAAAACCTGATAAGATTTTTTTTCATTGTTAAAGTATTATGTTTTAGGTTATTTGATCACGCGGCGGCTGAATCCATCTCACCCCGCATGACCGATTGATTAAAGATTTATTTTCACCGGTTAATTAACTTGCTTGATCTATCTCCGCAAAGATAATACATTTCCACAAGAATACAATGCGGTAGATGACATAATGCCACTATAAGACCATAATTTTTCGCAAAATGCGTTGCCATTGTTTTCAAAACGCTCGTTAGCGCATGAATTTTTTTAACTCCGGGCGAGATTACGCCGCCTGTTCAATAAAGGGCTCCCGCTTCGGGGGGAAGCGGGAGCCGGAATATGTGATATGTGAATAGGATTACTTCACGAGAACTTTCTTGACGGTCTTGCCGGCCTTGACCACATATACACCCTGCTGAGCGGGGATCACGGTCTTGGCTTCGCCCTTACCGGCGAATACGGTCTTGCCGTCGACAGTGTATACTGCCACTGCCTGACCTTCGGCACCGGTAATCACGATATTGTTCTTGACTGCCGAGATGGTGAGGGCGCCGCCGAATACGCTTTCGAGACCCGATGCCTGATAGAGCACGGTGGCAACGTTTGACGATGCCGAGAGTCCCTTGTTGTATACTACGACTACGGCGTATTCATATGACTTGCCGTCCTCGACGTTAGTGTCGAGATACTGACACTCCTCTACGGGAGCCTCGTTGATCTTCACGCCGTCGCGATACACGTCATAACCCTTGATATCAAGGTCGGCGGTAGCGCCGGCCGGAACGAATGTCACGTCATCGACCATGAGCATGAATCCGCCACTGGCACACGAATTGATTGCGAAGCGTTTAGCTCCTTCAGGAATCTCGGCCTCATATAGAGTCCATTCACTGGGAACAATTCCGCCCGCACCTTCAACTTTAACGAAATCTTTAGGATCGGTCGAGCCGGTCGAGTAGTACACCTCAAGTATGTCGGGATACTCGGCCGAATAGCTCTTGGCGTAGAACGAGATGGTCTGAGCCGAACCGTCAAGCTCGGGCGAAATAGCCCAGTCATTGACTTTATCGTCGTCCCAGCGGAAGAGTGAGAAGAGGTATTTGGTGCCTGAATGAGCGGCAAATGTGGAGTTGCCCAGCTGAGCCTGATCCCAAATCCAGAACGATCCTTTGGTTTCACCCGGTACGATTCCCGGAGTATTCATTCCTTCAAATCCGCCTACCAGTTCCTGATCGAGGTCAACGAAGATCCAGTTACCGTAGGTCGTGGAGAAGCCTTCAGCATCCTCAAAGTCTTCGGTTATCGCTTCGCCGGGCGCTGAAGTGACGTCAGGTTCGCTCCAAGTGAGCAGGATGCCGCTTTCGGCCGTTTCACCTGCGAGGTCAGTCACGGCAGGGAGTCTCGAAATCACCGGAGTGACGGTTGCGGGCTGGCTTTCATTGTTGGCCTCATTTTCGTCGGCAGCGTAGATTACTTTGGCTGTGTAGGTTATTTCTTCGGTAGCGAGAACCGGTAATGAAGCGTCAAACTGGAGTCTGACCTGTGCATCGGCTGCGAGTGATTCCACAGTCTTGGTATCGGCAAGCACGCCGTCGGCATAAAGTTCCACCGAGAAAGCGCCGGCTTCCTTTATACCTTCGTTTGTCACTGTTACATCTACCTTATAGGCTTCACCGGCCTTTACCTTGCCCGGAGTCGAGATTGAAGATACCGCGAGGTCATTTTCGAGAAGCGATACTACCTTCCATCCGTCGATGAGTAATACGCCATAAGCCTGAATGGAGCCTGTAACGTTGAGTATGACGGTCTTTTGGGCATAGTCGGCCAGATCCACGGTTATGCGGTTCCATGTCATGGCCGGACCGGTCTGGCATACGTCCTTGCTGAACACGACTTTAGTCTCGTTAGTCTCGAGGTCGGTTACCGACATGGAAAGAACGTTAGTGTCGCTTTCGGAAACCGGGCAGCAGTAAATCACCATACCGGGATTTTTCGTGGCTGAGAGATCGATCTTGCCGGTGTAGAGGCCGGCGAAGTCATCGATATAATTACCCTGCATGAAAAGATAGAAGTTGGTGCCGTCGGCATCGCCGGGTATGTCAATGAATGTCTCGTTGTTGCCTAAGCCCCATTGTGCACCACCGTAGGTCATGCCTACCACATAGTTATCCAGATCTTCCTCAGAGGTGAAGCTGAAAGTGGTGTAAGGAGTACCTACTGCCATAAGATCGGTGGGAACTCCATCGCTTTCACCTGCAGCATTATAGGCGAATACTATGTACTGCACGAAATCCTGCTTGCCGGGCGCAACGGCCTGATATGTATAGGAAGTAGCCGAGAGTTTTTCCGAAAGAGGTTCGCGGTAATATCCGTCAAGAGTGTAAACCTGATAGGTTACTTCCGATGCGGGGAGTGCGCGGCCATTGATATCGGTAGTCACGGCATCCCAGCTTATGGTGACTTCTCCCGGGTTGGCGGTCTCCACAAGGGTTACCTGCGCGGTGGGGGCGGGGATATCGAAGCCTACGAATACTGATGTTTCCGTCGCAAGGCCGGCGCCATTGGCGTTGTAGACCACTACAGAGTAATCGACATTGCCGTTGGGTGCTTCGGTATCGGTGTAGCTCAGCGACTCACCGGGTTCTGGGTTATTCCATGTCTTGATGATATCTTTGCCGCGCGAGAGCTCGATCTTTTCAATCGATGTCAGTGGATCGCCGCCGGCTTCCTTGTCGGGAGCGGTGAAGCTGAGGGTTACGCTGAGGGCGCCTGAAGGATCAGCCACCGCTGTTAAATCGTTGACGGCTGCGGGAGTGCTCGGACTGCGGGGTGACGATACACCGAAGTTGTCAAGTAAAAGCATATAGCGGTCAGCAGCGGAAATACCGTGGAAACCGATGTAGTATTCACCGTCGGCCTCTACCGATACAGGTGCTGAGAATGCGAAGGGAGTTCCGAGCATCTGGTCAATCTCCGTAGGAGCGAGAAGTACCTCGGTCATGCCTTCGATTGTAGCCGATTTACCCATCTTCACTTCGATAGCCTCGGGGAAATTTGAAGACTGTGCCCAAATGCTGGCATATACGTCGTATAGCTTGCCGGCTTCCAGCTTGATGGGCATAGAAATCAACCAGTCGTCCATGTCAAGTGTGGAATTGTAGAGGATACTTGCATGAGCATCGGAAATCTGCCATTCCGTACCGTCTCCGTTGGCGTCGATTATGGTAAATGTTTCGAGGGCATCGCTGTCATCAAATGTTTCGAAGAAGGGGGGAGTGACGGTCGCACCCAGAAGTATGTTGCCTGACCGGCCTGCCTCTGATGTAAGTCCGTCGCAGGTGGCTTCAACAGTATAGTAATACTTGACCATTCCTTCGGTTGCGGGGAGCTTGTCGGTAACGGTGGTTTCGGTAGTGTTCTCGGCAACAACTACTCCGCCGGGATAGCGTGTCACGGTGTAGGTCACGCCCGATGCGTCCATGTAGCCGCCGTTGACTGTTCCTGTTACTGCAGTCCAGCTTACTGTCACGGTATTGGTCTCGGCGTTATATACTGCCGATACCGCGGGTGCCTCAGGGGTATCCTTACCTACATATACGTTGTTTAGCGATGTCTTGGGGCTCTTACCGGCTGCGTTTTCTACAGTGATCGCAAAATTGTAGCTGCCACCTGTAGCCAGCGTGATATCTGCGCTCACCGTCTCGCCGAATGAAGTGTTGCCCGCTGCCACTTCCTCGCCATTGGCAAGTATGCTGTAGCTGAGGTCACCTGTGGCGGGAGTGCCGTCGAAGAGCGTGGTCGGTGCTGTGAACGATACAGTACCGCTGAGCGAGCCGCCTTCAAATTCAGCCTTGGCATCGGTCACGGCTGCGGGAGCATCGTCGGCTGCTGCCGGAGCTGCTATGCACAGACCTACCACTTCGTCGGCGAATGGGAATGAATAAACTACCGAGGCCTCACCGGTGGTGGTGTCAACTTCGGTAAGCGAGCCTGATCCATCAGAGGGGCACACTGTCCAGTAAAGTTTGTTGGACGCAGGATCGAAAGTCGCATCTGACTGATAGGGACAGTCAAAGCCGGTATCGCCTATCTTGGTCAGTGCGCCGGTTTCCTTGTCGATCTTGTAGAGAGTAGAGCTTACACATTCATAGTCGTCATATACTTCCACATAATTGGCATAGATACCATATAGCTGGCCGTTGGCGTCGCAGGCCAGGGAGTTCCACAGACCTATGCCTTCGGTCTCAAGCACTGCATAGGGCTCGAGTATCACCTCGGCGGGGTCAAATGTGATCTTGGCGAGAGCCATCTGGTCTTCGATGGTCGTGATGCCGTATATATTTCCGGTGGTATTGTCGTAGGTAAGCGAATTGGTGTAGTAGCTGAAATCCTTATTATACACTACTTCACCCGATTCCACATCGTAACCTACATAGTTTACACCTTGGATATATCCGAAGAATTCCTGAACCTCACATACATAATATACGCCATCCACGAGCACTGCACCGCCGTTGGCAAGGGGGCCAAGGAATTTGAGGTCAAATAACTGGGAGGGACCGGTGGGAACGGTGTAGAGACCGGTAAGGTCATCGTTGCCCCAGTCGTCGGAATATATCACCGATCCTACCATATCGGGTACTGCGGCTTCAGCATATGCAGCTGCCTTGTAGGGTGCCTTTACGGGCACCTTTGTGCGGGTACAAGCCGTGCGGAACAGATTGGCAGGGTTGTGGCTGCCCGTTGCTTTGACTTTCGGCCGGATTGTATGCTTCGTCTTAGCTGACTTGGCAGGAGCCTTCTGCGTTACTTTTAAGTCGGCTGCCTTAAACTGAGAGGTCTCAGTGGCAGGCGCTTTCACCTTCTTTGCTGTCAGTGGTGCAGCTGTGACGCTGAGTGCGGTGACCGCTGCCAACAGAAGTGAAAAAATCCGTGTAAGATTTTTTTTCATGATGATAATGACGGTTTCTGTATTTTTGGATCATACGGCGGTAGAAACCTTTTCCCGCCTATGAACGTTTAGATTGGTTTAATTAACATTTTGATGCTAAATATGTGCAAATGTAACATATTTTTCTGAAATTTCAAGTAATATCTTACAAAACGATAAATTATGCGAATTTATAATTAGAATTTTCACTTGCTTGTTGCGGTATAATAAAGCGGCTCCCGCTTCGGGGGGGAAGCGGGAGCCGGAATATGGGATATGTGAATAGGATTACTTCACGAGAACTTTCTTGACGGTCTTGCCGGCCTTGACCACATATACACCCTGCTGAGCGGGGATCACGGTCTTGGCTTCGCCCTTACCGGCGAATACGGTCTTGCCGTCGACAGTGTATACTGCCACTGCCTGACCTTCGGCACCGGTAATCACGATATTGTTCTTGACTGCCGAGATGGTGAGGGCGCCGCCGAATACGCTTTCGAGACCCGATGCCTGATAGAGCACGGTGGCAACGTTTGACGATGCCGAGAGTCCCTTGTTGTATACTACGACTACGGCGTATTCATATGACTTGCCGTCCTCGACGTTAGTGTCGAGATACTGACACTCCTCTACGGGAGCCTCGTTGATCTTCACGCCGTCGCGATACACGTCATAACCCTTGATATCAAGGTCGGCGGTAGCGTTGGCAGGTGTGTAGGTCACGTCATCGACCATGAGCATGAATGCGCCGGTCGCGCAGGAGTTGATTGCGAAGCGCTTTGCTCCGGCAGGTACGTCGAATTTATACAGAGTCCAGTCGGCGGCTACGGGATTGATGGTCTTGACTACGGTGAAGCCTGAGGGATCGGTAGAACCGGTCGAGTAGCTTACCTGTATCATTTCGGGATACTGGGCCGAATAGCTCTTGGCGTAGAAAGAGATGGTCTGAGCCGAACCGTCGAGTTCGGGAGATATAGCCCATTCGTTTGACTTCTCGTCGTCGGCACGGTAGAGCGCGAAGAGATACTTGGTGCCGGAATGTGCCTCAAAAGATTCGGCATACTCTCCTCCGTCGATCTTGTCGGTATCCCATACCCAGAATGAACCGGTGGTATATCCGCTTGAGATGCCGGGGATGTCCATGCTTTCAAAACCGCCCACGGGTGAGTTGTCCTTGTCTACGAAGATCCAGTCACCGAAAGTGGCCGATGCCGCGGTGCCGTCCTCGAAGTCTTCGGTTATTGCTACGGCGGCGCCGGAGGTGAGATCAGGTTCGTTCCACTTGAGGCTTACACCGCCTTCGGCTGACTCAGCGGTGAGGTCAGTTAATGCGGGGTACTTGGATACCACGGGTGTCACGGTTACCGATTCGCTTTCGTTGTTGGCCGTGTTTTCATCGGCGGTATATACTACCTTGGCGGTATAGGTCACTGCCTCGGTGGCGATAGCCGAGAATGCGGTGTCAAACTTGACGGTAGTCTTGGTGTCGGCAGCAAGAGTCTCTACGGTCTTGGTGTCGGCAACTTTACCGTCGGCATACAGTTCAACGGAGAAACCAGCGGCAGCTTTTGTACCAACATTTTCTACGGTTACCTCTACCGAATATGCTTCACCTGCCTTTACCTTGCCGGGTGCGTTGACGCCGGTGACGGCGAGGTCATAGTTGAGAAGCGAGACGAGTTTCCAGCCGTCGAAGAGTGTATAAGCCGATGCCTTGGCTGTGGCTTCTACTGTAATCTGGACTGTTTTTCCGGCAAATGCCGTGAGGTCAACAGTCTGTTTGTTCCATGTCATTTCAGGACCGGTCTGGTTCACTGCCTTATTGTAGACTTCGGTAGCGGTGCCGGTAGCGAGATCGGTGACCTCGACGGAAATGGTGTTGGCATCGTCATCGCCCAGAGGCATGCAGAAGAATGTCATGCCGGGGTTGGCGATGGCCGAGAGATCGATCTTGCCGGTGAAGAGAGTAGCAGAGTCGTCGAGATATTCGGCCGTCATGTAGAAGAACATGCCGTCGACCTCTGCTGATGTCACATCTTGGAATGTCGCGTCATTAGCGGTAGCCCATTTGCCTCCGCCTGCGGAGTTCGTACCGAGAATGTATGTGTCGAGATCGGCATTGGTTGTCATCGAGAATGACGTGTAGGGAGTTCCCACTGCTGCGAACGGAGCTACGTTACCATCACCTTCACCCGACTCATTGTAGGCGAATACGAGAATTGTTACGAAATCCTGCTCACCCGGAGCAACTGCCTCAAATGTATAGGTAGTGTCGGTAATCTTTTCTGAAACCGGCTCGCGGGTATAGCTTGAGGTCAGTTTATATACCTGATATGTCACGTCCGATGCAGGGAGCGAGAGACCGTTGGCATCAGTAGTTACGGGATCCCATGCCACGGTGACCACACCCGGGGTGGAGGTCTCTGTCATAGTGATGTTTTCGGGAGCGGCAGGGACGTCAAAGCCCACGAATACCGACTGCTCGGCTGCGAAGCCTGCACCTTCGGCATTGTAAGCAACTACGGAGTAGAGCACGTCGCCACCTTCGGTGAGCGCGTCGCTGTAGCTCAGGGCTGCACCGGTTGCGGGATTCTCCCATGTGTTTATGACCTCACCGTTGCGGGTAAGCTCGATCTTGTCGATGGCTGAAAGTGCGTTTCCGCTGATGGTCTTGGAGGGCGATACGAATGAGATTTCGGCAAGGAGGGCGCCGGCAGCGTCAGGTATAACCTTGAGGTCGCTTGCTGCTGCGGGAGCTTCTCCCGAGCGGGGTGCGGTAAGTCCGAAATTGTCTACGTTGAGATAATACATGTCGGCATCGGAAATACCGTGGAATCCTATGTAGTATTCACCTGTCTCGTCAACGATTACAGGCACTGACATCTTGTAGGGGTTGGCAGCTGTCTGAGCTATATCTGTGGGCTTGAGCACTACTGTAGTCATTCCGGCTGCGGTGGGGGTCTTTCCTATCATCACCTCGATGCGCTCGGGCATTGTGGCGGCCTGACACCAGATATCGGCCACAACGTCGTAGATTTTTCCGGCTTCAAGCTTGATTGCGGGCGAGATGAGCCAGTCGTTCATCGCAAGGTCGGTATTGTAACCCATGCGCACATTGCCGTCGTTGAGCTGCCATTTCTTGCCGTCGTTGTTGCCGTCGATTACGGTGTAGTCGTCGATACCGTCGGCGAAATCATCGATAAACGGAGGTATGAGGCCTGAACCCACTACCACGTTGGCCGAAACGCCGGCTTGTGAACGCACACCGTCGCACACGGCCACAACCTGATAGGAATATTTCACCATACCTTCAGTTACGGGGAGCACATCGGAAAG
>JAIDUB010000038.1 GCA_029060405.1 Duncaniella sp.
ACGAGATGGATATGACGCGGCGCGAGTTTTGAAAGCTGAGCCGTGATCTGCTCCCATCCGCCGGGATTGTGTCCTGTGTCATAGACTGTGGCCGGATTGTCGGCCAGTTTGGTCCATCGGCCTCTCAGTCCTGTTAATTCCGACACCTCAGTCAGTCCGCCGGTGACAGCTTCGGCCGGAATATCGAGCCGCCGTGACAGCTCTGCGACTGCCGCGAGAATAGTGGCGGTATTTTCTATCTGATATATTCCGGCAAGCTCGCCTTTGAAAGTTCCGTAGGGTGTGTCGCGATACACTATACCGTCGGTTTCCGCCACGGCATCGAGAGGTTGCGCGAAAATTATGGGTGAGCCGTTGCGTGCGGCAGTCTCGGTGAATACTTTTCTCACGCTTTCATCATCGGCACGACCTATCACTACAGGTACGCCCGGCTTTATTATACCAGCCTTTTCAGCCGCAATGGCAGCCGGTGTGTCGCCCAGCAGTGAAGTGTGATCAGGCGAAATGTTGGTTATGACCGAAAGGAGGGGCGAGATGATATTGGTGGTATCGAGCCGTCCCCCGAGTCCTGTTTCTATCACTGCGACATCCACACCGCTGCGGGCGAAATAATCGAATGCCATGATAGTGGTGAGCTCGAAAAACGACGGTTCGATTCCGGCCGCGGCTGTAATGTATCGGTTAACGAAATCCACCACATCGTCCTCAGGTATCATCAGCCCGTCGATGCGGATGCGCTCGCGGAAATCCACGATGTGGGGAGAGGTATAGAGGCCTGTCCTGTATCCTGCTTTCTGCAATATAGCAGCCAGCGAGTGGGCGGTGGAGCCTTTGCCGTTGGTGCCCGCTATGTGGACGGTGGTAATTTTTTCTGACGGATTGCCGAAGAGGCTGTCGAGCGCGCGGGCTGTGTCCAGACCGGGTTTATAAGCGCCCGGACCCTCGCGGTGAAAAGTGGGAAGCTGACGGTACAGATAATCGATTGCTTCCTGATATGATGTAAACATGTTCAGTAAATGATATATCCCGCAACTCCGGCGAGACAGATTATGAGAATCGGGTGCCACTTGAGAAAATACACCATGACGAAAGCAGCTGCACACAGCGCCACGCTCCATGCGATCTGCGCGGACTCGTAACCGAAATTTTCTCCGTTCATAAGCAGAAGCGCCGCCGACGCTATGAGGCCTATCACAACGGGCCGCAATCCGGTGAATATGCCTTTCACCACCACCGAGTCGCGGTGGCGGGCGATGAGGTGACTCGTATAAATCACCAGCAGAAACGAAGGAAGCACCACCGAAAGAGTGCATAATATCGAGCCGAGTATACCCCACAGCGGCGAAGCGAAAGCGGCGGAATATTCACCCGGAGCCACATAACCTATGTATGTGGCCGAATTTATACCGATGGGGCCGGGCGTCATCTGCGAGATAGCTACTATGTCGGTGAACATCTGAGAGGTAATCCATCCCGGGCCAACGATTTCGCGTTCAATCAGGGCGAGCATCGCATAGCCGCCCCCGAATCCGAACAGACCTATCTTGATATAGGTCCAGATAAGACGAAGATATATCATGACGGTAGATTTTCAGAGTTTTCAGCCTCGTGCATTCTTCGGTTCTGTCGCGACAGCCATATGTAGCCGCCTGCTCCGCCGAGCACTATGTAGAGAATCGGGTTGGAGATGAATGGTATCTTTGACCATATCAGAAGCGCCACCACGACGGGGATTGCGACCGTGCGCCAAGAGATTTTGGCCGCACGTGCCGATGTGATGACAGGCGCGATAATAAGAGCCACTACCGCCGGGCGTATTCCCATGAATATGCGCGACACGGCATCGTTTGTCTTGATGAGGTCGGGAGTCAGGAAGATGGCGATGGTGAGAATGATGAGAAACGACGGCAGAATAGTGCCGAGGGCGGCCACGATGCTGCCGCGCATGCCGCGAAGTTTGTCGCCCACCGCTACCGATATATTTACGGCAAGTATACCCGGAAGCGACTGAGCTACGGCGAGAAGATCGAGAAATTCCTCTCGGGCAAGCCACTTGTTGCGGTCAACTATCTCTTTCTCGATTATGGAAATCATAGCCCATCCTCCGCCGAAGGTGAAGGCGCCTATCTTGAAGAATGTAAGGAAGAGCCGGAAAAAAATATTTTTCATTATGCTTCACTCTGAAATTTCGGTTGCAAAATTACAAAAAAATTCATGAAGGGAATAATTTTATACCGTCTTGCGGCGTTTTATACATTAGTGTAAATATGCTCTGAAAAATATGAGATATACCCGATTGCCTATACTGATATTATCGCTCGTTACGATGATCGTGTCGTCGTGCGGTACCGCCAAACTCAAGACCGCCGACGAGCAGATGGCACGCGGCGAGTATTTCGACGCTGCAAAAACTTACCGTAAGGTTTACAATAAGCTGAAAGCCCGCGAGCAGCGTGCCGAGCGAGGAGTGGTGGCATTCCGCATGGCCGAATGTTACCGTGCTCTTGGTCAGGATGCCCGCGCTGCGGCCGCATATCAGAATGCGATACGCTACGGCTATCCTGATTCGATGGCTATACTTCGTATGGCCCAGTGTCTGCACGGCGACGGGAAATATGACCGCGCCGTAAAGACTTATGAGGAATTTCTTGCCCTTGCTCCCGACAATGCCACCGCCGCCAACGGTCTTGCCGGCGCGCGCAAGGCTCAGGACATCAAGAAAAATCCCACGCGATACGTGGTGAAGAATGCCAAACTGTTCAATTCGCGCCGCGCTGATTTCGCACCGATGTATTACGACGATGTGCTCTATTTCACTACCACCAATGAGAAAGTGACCGGAACAAACCGCAGCGAGGTCACGGGAATGAAGCGCAGCGATGTGTGGATGGCCAAGAAAAACGAGCGCGGAGAGTGGCAGAGACCCGAGCCTGTGGAAGGAGAACTCAACAGCGAGATGGACGAGGGTATAGTATCATTTACGTCCGACGGCTCGACCATGTATCTCACCCGGGCACGTCGCGAGCCCAACCGCAGCACGGGGGTGGAAATATGGACCTCCCAGCGCAGCGACGCCAAGTGGAGCGCTCCTGTGAAATTCGAGGTTATCAACGATACGGTGGCTTCATTCGGCCATCCTGCCGTAAGTCCTTCGGGCACATATCTGTATTTTACCTCCGATATGCCGGGCGAGGGGGGCAAAGACCTGTGGCGCATCAATCTCAAGGAACGCGCCGGCTCGCTTGAAAATCTCGGCAAGGCCATCAATACACCCGGCGACGAGATGTTTCCATATATGCTCACCGACTCGATAATGTTCTTCGCCTCCGACGGTCATCCCGGGCTGGGCGGTCTGGATATATTCCGTGCAACCCTTACCCCCTCGGGCGGCTGGCTGGTGGAGAATATGGGCGCTCCTGTCAACAGTGAGGGCGATGACTTCGGTATCACCTATGCCACCCCATCGCGCGAAGCCGGTTTTTTCAGCTCCAACCGCGGCGACGGCAATGGCCGTGACCACATTTATTCATTTGAGTTGCCCGACCTGAAGATTCAGATTTCAGGATGGGTGCTTGACAAGGATGAGGAACCGGTGCCTAACGCCGTGATACGCATAGTGGGCGACGACGGCTCTAATCAGCGCGCCATAGCGCGTCCCGACGGTTCATTTTCTTTCCCGCTTCAGCGAGGCGTGAGATATGTGATGCTTGCGGGAGCCAAAGGATTCCTTAACGCCCGCCAGCAGTTTACCTCTGATTCAGCCGAGGAAGACGCCGAGTATAATATCGATTTCATACTTGCTTCGGTCAACAAGCCGAATATTCTCGAGAATATCTTTTATGATTACGACAAAGCTACTCTGCGACCCGAGTCGGAGTCGGCGCTTGATGAACTTGTGGAGTTGCTTAACGATAACCCCAATATAACCGTTGAGATGGCATCGCACACTGACCGCCACGGTTCGGAAGAATACAATATAGATTTGTCGGCCCGACGTGCCAAGTCGGTGATAGATTATCTTATTGAAGCCGGCATCGCTCCTGACCGCCTGCAATATCAGGGCTACGGAAAGTCACGTCCCAAGGTTATCACCAAGCGTCTTGCAAGGGAATTTCCACAGTTTGAGGAGGGGGTGACTCTCGACGAGGCATTTATCGAAGCCCTTCCCGAGGAGGAGCAGGCCGTGGCTGACCAGATCAACCGCCGCACCGAATTTCAGGTGCTCTCAACGGATTATCAGATGTTCTGACATGCAGTTCCGCACCGAATTACATCTGCGTCAGTCAGAGCTGCCCATCGACCACGCTACTCCGTTGCTCATGCTCGGTTCCTGCTTCACCGACGAAGTGGGGGATAGGCTGCGCATCGACGGCTTCAACGTTACGGCCAATCCGCTCGGACCGGTGTATAATCCCGCCGTGCTCACCCGTATTCTGTCAAGGGCGCTTGATCGGCGTATGTTTACCGTCGACGAGCTTGTGGAGGGTCCCCGGGGCTATCATTGCCTCACATTCGCGTCCCGCTACAGCGGGCCTGTTGCCGAGGAGGTGATAACGGCTGTCAATTCCGATTTCAGCCTTATTGCCGAAGTTCTATCGTCGCCTGCCACGGTAATCCTCACTCTTGGTTCGGCCTATGTGTTCACCCATGAGGCTACCGCGGAAATAGTGGGAAACTGTCACAAACTACCCGGTACGGTTTTTTCTCGCCGGTTGCTCGGTGTGGATGAGATAGTGCCGTCGCTCCAGTCAGTCGTGACGCGCCTTAAAGCGCTCGGACATCGTGTAATATTCACCGTAAGCCCCATAAGGCATCTCGCCGACGGACTTCATGGAAACACTATTTCAAAATCCACGCTTCATCTCGCGGTCAACTCCATAACGGGAGCCGAATATTTCCCGGCCTATGAAGCATTGATCGACGATCTTCGCGACTACCGCTTTTATGCTGCCGATATGAAACATCCGTCGGATGTGGCGGTGGACTACATATACGGTCTCTTTGCCGATGTATATTTCAGCCCGGCTACATCAGCGGCCGCCTCGGAGGCACGCTCACGTTATAAACGAAACAATCACCGTCAGATTCTATCATAATGCTCTTGACTAATATATCACCGTTACATATAAAAAAAGGTTCGTCGTATGACAAGGATAGTGATTACAAATATATCCTTGCCGACAGCCGCTCGGTATTTGACCCGTCCGAGACGGTTTTTGCCGCTATCCGCACCGATATAGGCGACGGTCACCGATACATTCCCGAACTTGCGGCTAAAGGTGTGAAGATGTTTATTGTGGAGGAAATACCTCCTTACTGCTACAATATCGACGCTACCTTTATCGTGGTGAAGAATGTGCCTGAAACGTTGACCCGTATAGCCTACAGCCGCATAAGGGGCTTTCAGGACTTGATAGTTATTACCGGCAGCATCGGCAAGACCGTAACCAAGGAACTAATCTATAACTCGCTCAACAGCCATCGCCGGGTTGTGCGCAGCCCGCGCAGCTGGAACTCGCGTATCGGATTGCCGCTTGCGGTGTGTGATATGAATGTATACGAAGGTGTGCGACGTGCTGATATGGCGATAGTCGAGATAGGTATCGACGCCCCCGGACAAGCGGAGTTGCGCATGGACTGTCTGCCTGAGGAGCAAATGACGGGAGTTGTCACCCCGATTACCTGTGAGCACGACAGCGCATTCCCTTCACACCGTGACAAGATTATCGAGAAAGTGAAACTGCTCGTGCGCTGCCGCGACATATTTTATGCCGACAGCGATCCCGAGCTTGCCGGCCTTTTACGGGAAATGACTCAGTCCACACTACATCCTGTAACGACGGGCGACCACCCCTCGATATATCATGCGCTTGCCGCGGCTGTGACGGAGTTCATGGGATTTGATGCCGCGGGTGTCGACGCACTGCCGCTCGTCGACAAGCGCAGGGAAATTTATGAAGGAGAATTCGGCAACACGATATTCCATGATCAGTTTACCCCCGATGAGCGTTCGCTCCGGGAGGCTCTTGATTTCTTCCGACGCCATTCCTCGCCTGAAAAGCTGCATACACTTGTGCTTGGCGACCTTCTTTTGCCCGGCGATTGCAACACGGTGGAGCACATCAGGGATATTTATATGAAAGCGTTTTCCCTTGCCCGGGCTTTCGGCGTGGAGAAAATATACAGTATGTCGGCAGCCCTGTCGCAGATCAGCGACAATATTGATATGCCCGATTATGTAGAGGTGTGCAATCCAGTGATGCCGTTCATCCTGTCGAGCTATCAGAACGGCACTCTCATGCGCGACAGTCAGATATTGCTTTTCGGACGTCGCAACGGAGCGTTGGCCGAGTTTGCCGACGTGTGCATGACCGCGGGTCATGATACGTCGCTTGAAGTTGATCTTGATGCCCTCGCACATAATTTCAATTACTACCGCAGTCTTCTCCCAAAGTCGACCCGTCTTGTGGCTATGGTGAAAGCTTCGGCCTACGGGATGGGCTCGGTCGAGATAGGCAAGGCGCTTCAGAGTCTCGGTGCGGCTTATCTTGCCGTGGCCGTGATAGACGAGGGCGTCAAACTCCGCGAAGCCGGTATAATCATGCCTATCATGGTGCTCAATCCGATTACCAACCGCTATCCCGCACTGTTTGCTTCGCATCTCGAGCCTGCGGTGTTTTCGCTCGAGGAACTCGACCGCCTCATTCAGGAGGCTGAGCGCTACGGGGTGACAGATTATCCCGTGCATGTCAAACTCGACACCGGAATGCATCGCGTGGGATTTCTTGAAAGCCACATCGACGAAATAGCCTCACGGCTGGCGTCGACACGCGCCGTGAAAGTGGCCTCGGCATTCAGCCATCTCGCCACTGCCGACTGTCTTGACAAGGATGAATATACGGAAAAGCAACTCGATAGGTTTGAGTCGATGACCTCACGGCTCCGCGACCTTATCGGTTACGATTTCGCCCGCCATATACTCAACACCGCCGGAATGATGCGTTTCGCTCAGCGTGCCGGCAAGTATGAACTTGCCCGTCTTGGAATAGGCCTTTACGGAGTCTCTCCGCTGGCCGACAGGTCACAGCTGAAACCGGTAGCTTCATTTTTCACCCACATCATCTCACTCAAGCATTGGCCTGAGGGAACCCCCGTAGGTTACGGATGCAAGGGCATGACAAGGCGCGACAGCATAATTGCCACCGTACCGGTGGGATATGCCGACGGCATAAACCGCCGGTTGAGCAACGGCGCTGTTTCTTTCAAGGTGAAAGGAACGGATTGCCCTACGATAGGCAACATATGCATGGACCTCTGCATGATCGATGTCACTGACGTGCCTGATGTGAAGGTGGGCGACAAGGTGGAGATATTCGGCCCTGACGCGCCGGTGGAGCGCATCGCCGATATTCTCGGTACGATACCTTATGAGGTGCTCACTTGGGTGTCACCCCGTGTTAAGAGAGTGTATATAAAAAAATGAAAAACTTTTGAAGCCAACTGTCTGTAAAAGTTCTTATTCTTGCTAAATTTGCAAAAAAAATAATCGATAGCCATGCCACAGGAACAGCGACAATACAATAACCGACAGAAACCACAGAATAATCTTCAGGACTACGGCGGCCGCATACCGCCGCGCGACAAGGATCTGGAGGAAGCTGTGTTAGGTGCGCTCATGCTTGAGCGCGACGCCTATTCGGTGGTGTGTGACATACTCAAGCCGGAGTCGTTTTACGACCCGGTGAATCAGAAAGTATATGCCGCTATCCAGTCGCTCGGCGCTTCGCAGCAACCCATCGACCTGCTCACGGTTACCGATCAGTTGCGCCAGATGGGGCAGCTCGACGAAGTGGGAGGTCCGCTTTTCATTTCGGAGCTTACATCGCGCGTGGCTTCGGGTGCGCATGTGGAGTATCATGCCCGCATCGTGGCTCAGAAATACCTTGCCCGTGAGCTGATAAAATTTGCTTCGCAGATCGAGGCTCAGGCTTTTGACGAGACCTATGATGTGGATGACCTGCTTCAGGAAGCCGAAGGTAAACTCTTCGAGATTTCGCAGCGCAACGTAAAGAAAGACGTGACGCAGATCGACCCCGTGATAGGTCAGGCTATCGACCAGATTCAGACGGCTGCCAACCGCGCTACGGGATTGTCGGGCCTTGAATCGGGTTATCACGAACTTGACAAACTTACCTCGGGATGGCAGAGCAGCGACCTGATAATCATTGCCGCCCGTCCTGCGATGGGTAAGACTGCTTTCGTACTTTCGATGGCCAAAAATATGGCGGTGTCGAGCAACATTCCAGTGGCGATTTTCTCGCTTGAAATGTCGAATCTGCAGCTCGTGAACCGTCTGATACAGAATACGTGCGAGATCGAGGGTGAGAAAATCAAGAGCGGCCAGCTTACGCCTATGGAGTGGGATCAGCTCATGTCGCGCGTCAAGCACCTGTATGGCGCTCCGCTCTATATCGATGATACCGCGTCGCTATCCATATTCGAGCTGCGCACGAAGGCGCGACGCCTCGTGAGGGAACATGATGTGAAATTCATAATCATCGACTACCTTCAGCTGATGAATGCCTCGGGCATGCGCTTCGGCTCACGCGAGCAGGAGGTGAGTATGATATCGCGCTCGCTCAAGCAGCTTGCCAAGGAGCTGAACATTCCTATCGTGGCCCTGTCACAGCTCAACCGTAGCGTGGAGTCGCGCGGCGCCGACAGTAAAGACGGTAAACGCCCGCAGTTGAGCGACCTTCGCGAATCGGGAGCGATCGAGCAGGATGCCGATATCGTGTGCTTTATTCACCGCCCGGAATATTAAC
>JAIDUB010000039.1 GCA_029060405.1 Duncaniella sp.
TATGTCTGATCGCCCTGCAGTGGTATTATGATCTGAGCGAGCGGCTAAAGAAAGCTGAGATGTGCAATAAGTTCGCACCGATGGATATGGTACGCAGCCTTAGTCGTGTCAGGACAGTGCGGGTTGATAAAAAGTGGATCCCTGCAGAGGTGATGAAGAATGACCGGCAACTTGTCGAAGCTGCCGGTCTAGATATTACGCCTATCTCTGTGATTTTATAGCTTAAATCTTTTTTTATGCTATACCTGATATTTGGAGGTCTTTACTCACTCGTGTTTTTTTTTGTCGAAGGGACAATGGAGGGATTAGCATGGACAGCCCTTTTAATTCCTCAGTTTATGGAAACCTTTTTAATTCCATTCTTTATTATACTTGTTCTATTAAGATTAACTGGACTTTGGCCTGAACCTCTATCTAGATGCCGTAGAGCTTGGGCGTACGCCACATCAACATACATACTCCTTTTTACAAGTGTATTTATTGATTTTGAAAAAATCTATGAAATTGAAGATACAACTGATGATATATTACTTAGTTTTGCTATAATCAGTATTTGGACAATTATATTCTTATTAATTCCAAAGCGATGGTTTATGACCAATGATGAATCAGAAGACAACTAGATAGAGTCATCATTTAATTTCAATACAGCTAATTTATACTTATGGAGATAATTTTATACTTAATGTGCTGCATGTTAAACACTAATGTGTTTGAAGATGACATGTTAAAGTTAACAGCCTGCTTGCATCACGAGATTCATATGGCTCCGTTAACAACATCAGATCTTTTGAGTTCAGTTTCTGATAATGAATTAATAAGTAAATTATGCCGTGATTCAACTATGATTAATTCATTAAACAATCTAATCGATATTAATCAGAAGAATGATACAGTAATAATTAAGACAACAAAATCGACTGTTTCAATATTTTCAACTAAAGAATACATTACATTATTGGATAATGGTAAATCTTTCTCATATTCCAGTCAACTCGGATATTATGAAAAAAACTTTATTATTCCTGATTATGAAAAAGAGTTGCTCTTAGATTGGAATATCGATAGTATTCAAATATTATGTCTATATGATGATAATTTGTATGAATGTACTCCAAATGACTATGTATACCAACTTATCGTATGCAATGGTAGTATTATCCGAACCAATGAGATAATTCTACATGCAAAGCCTGCTGTACCAAATGAGTATGTTAGACTATCCAAAGAACTTATACGCAGGGAATCTATAAAAAACGACTTATTACACCGCAACCCTCAAGAATACAATCGACTTTTCACCAAAAGAAATAAATCCAGCACAATCTCAAAACTTAAAAAAATCATAACCTGCATATTAAATTAGCAATATCGCATCGAGATATTTCAGGTGCACATAAACTTATCCCTCAGCGAATTAACCACCTCCCTTGTAGGGACATCGCTTTGGGATGTTTCCCGTGCGCGGGGCGAAATTCCACCGAAAAACCGGCGGGCGGGCATGACCAACGTTGCAAAGCAACGTTCCGATATTTTCGCCCGCAATATGCTTGTATTTAGACATCTGCAACAACGTCGCCGCATCGTGGATACATCACGCTTGGCTATTACGGCTCAAATGCCTATATTTGCAAAAACGCTCCTATAATGAATCACTCGCACGATACAACGGATGAGAAAATTGCAATTTTTTGTTAAATTACATTTTTAATTTTTCACGACAATAAGTAGATATGCCACTGAACAAAAAAAATATAAAAGTTATAATTTTGATATGCGGTATATTTGGCTTCTTAAGCTATATAAGCTACGAACTTGACGAATTATATTGCGCTGATCATAAATATAGCCGACAGTCAAAATATTTTCAGATTGATTCATTGAATCTAAACGTAAAGGTAGAAATGCTAAAGATGCCGAAGGTGAAAATATTCTTTAGCCGTGACGATAAATTTTCAAACGATTTTATAATTACCTCGTGCAATGATTATGAAGGACCGGTCATTTATATAAGGAATGATACGATAATGTTTCGTGATCCTGACAATACCGGAAAGATTAGCACTGAAAAATTTACAATAATAAGGTTTGATGATGAACTGAAATTAACTCCTAAGCGAAATGCGTATATTGCCATTCTTGCAGAGGCAAAGTCCCATTCTGGCTATCGCATTGTTTTTGATGGAAATATGAATGGCATGTATGTTAGAAATAGTAAGGATAGCATAGTCGCTGAACAACACAATCCCATGGGTAAGAGATATGAGATGGAGGTTGATAGTTTTAGCCGTTCAATCTTCAGTATAACCGGAGACTATCTACCATAGTAAAAAAAGTTATGCCCTGCCTCATCGCCATACTGCTCACCCTTTTCCCGGTACTTTTTGCCTCGGGCGAGGCGGTGGCGGCGGTTAAATTCGGTGGTGGAATTACCGTCTCCGATGTTGGGATATCGCTTTGCTATGTATCATGTGCGCGGGGCGAAATTCCACCGAAAAACCGACAGGCGGGCATGACCAACGTTGCAAAGCAACGTCCCTACATTTTTCGACCACAATATGTTTATAATTAAGTAATTATAAATTCACGAGGATTACCAAACATCATCCAACTCAGGCTTATGCTACCCCAAGCGTTGAAGTTTATAATTTAAGCAAGCGACCAAAAACGATGTTTAATTCAATTAGTAATACAAATCCCAATGCGACCACATATAAAAAATAAAATACAAAAAGTATTCGATATAATACTTCTATACCTTTTCTTCTGCATCTGTCTTGCCCCTGCTTTTAATACAGATAGAAGTATCATTACACTCATTGTATACATATTCTATCCTATCATTATATGCCAGATCGCTATGTTTATGTTTTACGTAAATATGATCGCGAATCTTTATGGATTACGTCTTACATGTCTGACTGTATTTGGGTTCATCTGCTCTGCAGTAATAGTTCATCTCGCTACAATCATTCAGTTACGGGGTCTATTTTGGCCATTTGGTATAATTGTTCCGATTATA
Source organism: Duncaniella sp. (assembly GCA_029060405.1). Lineage (GTDB taxonomy): Bacteria > Bacteroidota > Bacteroidia > Bacteroidales > Muribaculaceae > Duncaniella. The sequence goes on from JAIDUB010000039.1 coordinate 3,023, forward strand.
GCAGGAATAAGATTATGGAATTATTTTGAGAAACGTTCTTATAAAATTTCAGTTAGAATATTGACGGGCTTATTCTTACTATTTTTATATCTCGGATTTCCTACATTCGGTTGGGATTTTATATGATTTAGGTTATACCCCGCCCCGTCATCTCCGGATGGGCATGACCAACGTAAACACCGGCTATATCATTTTAACACATTAACTATCGACCGGCTGACGGAAATTCAAGAAAAGGCATTCAGATACACCCACTGAGATGTGACATGTTAACGCACATGTTAATGATGTGAGGGAGTGTTGCGCGACGGGGGATTTTTGCGTATCTTTGTAAGAAATTTACATTTTGACCTTATTTCGCATGCATCCTTTTGTCCATCTACACGTACATAGTCAATATTCTCTCCTCGACGGACAGGCCTCGATACCGTCGCTCGTCGATAAGGCGCTCGACGACGGGCAGCCCGGTCTGGCGCTGACCGACCACGGCAACATGTTTGGCATCAAGGAGTATTTCAATTACTTCAACAAGCTGTCAAAGAAATTCAAGGGCAAGGTAGCCGAGGCTCAGGAGAAACTCGATGCCGCCACTGACCCGGCCGAGCGCGAGGCGCTTGAGGCGGAAATTGCCAAATACAAGCGGAAGATGGCGTTCAAGCCCATATTCGGCTGCGAGATGTATGTGGCCAAGGGCAACAAGCGCGAGCAGGCCGACCGCCGCGACACCGGCCGTCACCTCATAGTGCTCGCCAAGAATCTGAAAGGATACAAGAACCTTATAAAAATAGTGTCGGACGGTTTTACCGAAGGCTTCTATTCCCACCCCCGCACCGACCATGACTCTCTGGCCGCTCACCGCGAGGGACTGATAGTGGCTTCGGCGTGTCTGGGCGGCGAGATACCGCGGCATATCATCAACGGCGACCTCGACGAGGCCGAAAAGACTATGCTGTGGTATAAGGAGACATTCGGCGACGACTACTATGTGGAGATACAGCGCCACCGCACCGACGCCCTCAACGCCAACACCGAGACCTATCAGGTGCAGGAGCGCGTCAACCCGGTGCTTATCGACCTCGCGCGCAAGCACGGTATCAAGATAATAGCCACAAACGACGTGCATTTCACCAACGAGGAGGACGCCGAAGCTCACGACCGACTGATATGTATCTCCACGGCCAACCTGCTCAACGATGTCAACCGCATGCACTACACCAAGCAGGAGTGGCTGAAGTCGACGCGGGAGATGAACGACATATTTCCCGACATACCCGAGGCGCTCGACAACACGCTCGACATCCTCGACAAGGTGGAGGTCTATTCGATTGACCACGCACCCATCATGCCGTTTTTCGAGATACCCGAGGATTTCGGCACCGAGGAAGAATACCGCTCGCGTCTCACGGAGCAGGATCTTTTCGACGAGTTCACACGCGACGAGAACGGCAACGTGGTGCTCTCGCCCGAGGATGCCGAGAAGAAAATCAAGAAACTCGGCGGATATGACAAGCTTTACCGCATAAAATTCGAGGCCGACTACCTGTCGAAACTCGCCTACGAGGGCGCCGCCCGACGCTACGGCGATCCGCTCTCGCCCGAGCTCAAGGAGCGCATCAACTTCGAGCTGTATATAATGAAGACGATGGGTTTCCCGGGCTACTTCCTTATAGTGCAGGACTTCATCAACGTCGCCCGCCATCAGTTAGGAGTAAGCGTGGGACCGGGACGTGGTTCGGCCGCCGGCTCGGTGGTGGCCTACTGCTTAGGTATCACTCAGGTCGACCCGATACGCTACGACCTGCTTTTCGAGCGCTTCCTCAATCCCGACCGTATATCGCTGCCTGATATCGACGTGGACTTCGACGACGACGGCCGCGCCGATGTGCTCCGCTATGTGACCGACAAATACGGAGAGGACAAGGTTGCCCACATCATCACCTTCGGTACCATGGCGGCCAAGAGCGCCATCAAGGATGTGGCGCGCGTGGAGGATCTGCCCCTCCCCGAGAGTGATCGTCTGGCCAAACTCGTGCCGAAGCGCATGCCCGACGGACCCGACGGCAAGACTCTCAAGACCAATCTTGCCAACTGCTACAAATATGTGCCGGAATTTGCCGCCGAACTCGCCAGCACGAATCCTAAAATCGTGGAGACGCTCGAATATGCCCGCCGGCTGGAGGGCAACGTGCGCAACACGGGCGTGCACGCCTGCGGCGTGATCATATGCCGCGACCCGATCACTGACTGGGTACCCGTGTCGACAGCCGTGGACAAGAGCGGCGACCAGAAAGAGAAACTTATCGTGACCCAATATGAAGGCTCCATCATCGAGGACACCGGCCTCATCAAGATGGACTTCCTCGGGCTCAAGACATTATCGATCATCAAGGAAGCCGTGGCCAATATCAAGATGACCACCGGCAAGGACATCGACATCGACACTATCGACATCACCGATCCCGCCACATACAAGCTATACTGCGAAGGCCGCACCACGGGCACATTCCAGTTTGAATCGGCCGGCATGCAGAAGTATCTGCGCGAGCTCCAGCCGTCGACATTCGAGGACCTCATAGCCATGAACGCCCTCTACCGTCCCGGTCCTATGGACTACATCCCCGACTTCATCGCCCGAAAACACGGCATTAAGCCCATCGAGTACGATATTCCCATCATGGAGAAGTATCTCAAGGATACCTATGGCGTCACGGTATATCAGGAGCAGGTCATGCTCCTGTCGCGACTGCTGGCCAACTTCACCCGCGGCCAGAGCGACACACTCCGCAAGGCTATGGGTAAAAAGCTCATCGACAAGATGAACGAGCTTGAGGCTCTGTTTATCGAAGGCGGCACGGCCAACGGACACGACCCCAAGGTGCTGGGCAAGATATGGGAAGACTGGAAGAAATTCGCCTCATATGCCTTCAACAAATCTCACGCGACCTGCTACAGCTGGGTGGCGTTCCAGACCGCATGGCTCAAAGCCAATTATCCCGCCGAATATATGGCTGCCGTGCTGTCGCGCAACCGCAGCGACATCACCAAGCTCACCGGATTCATGGACGAGTGCAAGCGCATGCGCATAGCCGTGAAGGGCCCCGATGTAAATGAATCGGTCAACAACTTCGGTGTAAACTCCCGCGGCGATATCCGATTCGGTCTCGCAGCCATCAAAGGTGTGGGCGAGAACGTGGTAAAGGCCATAATCGACGAGCGCGAGGCCAACGGCCCGTATGAAAACATCTACGATTTCGTGGAGCGCGTGCCTTCGGGCATCATCAACCGCCGCGTATTCGAGAATCTTGCGCTTGCCGGAGCATTTGACTGCTTCAAGGAGGTGAAACGCGAGGATCTCATGGCTCAGAACACCCGCGGCGAGACCTATTCCGAAATCCTCATGCGCTACGGTCAGGCCTATCAGGCCGACAAGATGAAATCGGCCGCCTCGCTCTTCGGCGACGATACGGAACTCGCCACAGCCGGACGGCCCGAACCCGCCGTAGCCGTGGAATGGGCGCTTTCGGAGCGCCTCGAAAAGGAACGCGAACTCGTGGGCATGTATCTTTCGGCTCATCCGCTCGATCCTTTCTATATGGAACTGACATTCGGCACGGAGTGTACCATCAAAGGATTCTGCGAATTTGAGCCGGTGGAAAACGTTGAACTTACGTTCGGCGGCATGGTTGTGGATTTCATCTCACGCCCCGCCCGCAACGGCGGCAACTTCGGTATAATGAAAATAGAGGATTATACCGGCTCGGCCGAATTCCGCTTGTTTGGCCAGCAATACATCGACTTCCATAAATTCGGCGTGAAAGGCACAATGGTGCTCGTGACCGGAAAATATCAGCGGCGTTACGCCAATTCCGACCTCAACTTCAATATCACCAACATCCGTCTGCTCGACGAGGTGAAGGGAACGCTGATCCACAACATCACCATCGACCTGCCCACCGACAAGCTCACCCGGCACCTGTGTGACCTCATAGGTTCGCATCTTCAGCCCGGAGTTCCCGGCGGAGATCTGAGCTTCCGCATGTTTGACCCGAAGATCAACCGCTCCTTCACCATGCAGGCAGGAGTGCGCATCCCCATCACCCGCGCCCTCGTCGACACCCTCACGCAGGAAGACATCTCATTTGCCGTCAACGGCCGCCGCCCGCCGGTGCTTGAGGAAGCATCATGACACTACACGTCCCGGGGCGCGGTGGTGGAGTGGCGTCCCGGGACGGTAAACAAAATTTAATGAAAAATATTGCTGTCCGATAAAACTTGAAGATGGCAAAAAATCAAGGCTCGAACGCTGATTCTACTGCGTTCGAG